>JBOHCO010000732.1:0-1584 GCA_050698895.1 Streptosporangiaceae bacterium | reverse complement strand
TGCCAGGAGGTCGGCAACCGCGCCGACGAGGCCATGGACTGGGCCGCGCTCGGCGACAGCCTGCTGGACGCGGGCGACCCGGCCGGGGCTCGCCAGGCCTGGGACACCGCCCTGATCATCCTGGACGAGCGGCTGCCGCTGGTCACCTCGATCCGCGACCGCCTGGCCCGCCTCGGCCCGCCGTCCCAGCCGATGCCGGCCGCCCCGCCGACGCAACGGGACCTGCTGCCGGTCCCGGCCCCCTGCCCCGGCTGAGCCAGGCCCTCGAACCGGCTGTCAACGGCTCATGACCACGGTGATCCGCCTCATCAGTAACACCCGCCCCCCGACACGCCAGCAGTTCGGATCGTCTGGGTCATGGACCGGGTAATCCGAACTGCTCACGGCCTGCGCTTCGGGTGTGACTGGCGAGACGGGACTCCCGCTCCGCCCAGCCACCCCAGTCAAATGATGGCGAGACCGTGGCTGGCCACGGGTCACTCGGCATGGAGCAGCGCCATGATCTCGTCGGTGCTCATGCCCGCGATATCCCGGCTGGAGGCCGTGTCCCGGAGCCGCCGGACCAGGCGCTGCCCCCGGCTCTGGGCCCCCTCGACGCGCACGATCAGCAGCACGCCATCTTCCTCGACGACCTCGACCTCGTCGCCCGCGTGCAGGCCGTGTTTGTCCCGCAGATGAGCCGGGATCGTCACCTGACCCTTGCTGTTCAGCACCATGACCGGCCCTCGCCTGGGTAGCTCGTAATACTCCTACTACGTAATACTGCGCGGTAGGCCGAGCACGCGCTCGCCGATCACGTTGAGCTGGATCTCGGCGGTACCGCCGCCGAGCAGCATGGCCGGGACGGACAGGTACTTCTGCGCGGCCGCGCCGCCCGGCCCGGCACCGGCCGCCGCCCCGGGCCCGTGCCAGCCGAGCACGGTGCGCGAGACGTCCAGCGCGTTGGCCGCCGCGATGAGCTTCAGCACGCTGCCCTCGGCGCCAGGCTGGAGGCCGGACAGGCGGCGGATCAGGGCGCGGGCGCCGAGGGCCTCCTGCGCGCCCTGCCGGGCGACCAGCCGGGCCAGGTCGGCCAGCACGGCCGGATCGGCGTCAGCGCCGGCCGCCCGGGCCAGGTCGGCCAGGCGGGGCGGGTGACCGGACAGCCCCGTGCCCAGGCTGACGCGCTCGTTGCCCAGCGTGGTCCGGGCCAGCCGCCAGCCGTCGCCCGGCTGGCCGACGAGCAGGTCGCCGGGCACGAACACGTCGGTGAAGAACACCTCGTTGAACAGGTAGCCGCCGTTCGCCTCGCGCAGCGGCCGGATCTGCAGGCCGGGCGAGCGGGTGCCGACCAGGAAGTAGCTCAGCCCCTGGTGCTTGGCCGCGGCGGGGTCGGTCCGGGCCAGGCAGATGCCCCAGTCCGCCTCTCGAGCCCTGAGGTCCACACCTTCTGGCCGTTGAGCAGCCAGCCCCCCTCGGCCCGCTCGGCGCGGGTGGTCAGCGAGGCCAGGTCGGAGCCGGCGCCCGGCTCGCTGAAGAACTGGCACCAGGTCAGGTCGCCGCGCAGGGTGGGCAGCACGAACCGGTCGCGCTGGGCGTCGGTGC
>JBOHCO010000731.1:0-8468 GCA_050698895.1 Streptosporangiaceae bacterium | reverse complement strand
GCCCAGGAGGACCGCCAGCACGCTGGCGTAGCCGTACTGGTCCTGCAGGAACGCCACGTTGTACATGTCCAGGGACAGCACGCGGGTCGAGTAGCCCGGGCCCCCGTCGGTCATGATGTAGATGATGTCGAAGTAGGTCAGCGACCCGACGATCATCAAGATCCCCGACGTGACGATGGTGTAGCGCAGCTGCGGCAGCGTGATCCGCCAGAACGTCCGCAGCGGGCTGGCCCCGTCCAGCGTCGCCGCCTCGTACAGCACGGCCGGGATCTGCCGGCGGCCCACCGCGTACAGCAGCGTGTGGAACGGGCTGAACTGCCAGGCGATGATCGCGACCACTACGTACAGCGTCAGGTTCGGGCTGCCCAGCCAGTTCTGCTGGAGGAAGCTCAGGTGCCACGACCTGGCCAGCGCGCCGAGCGCGCCGAAGCTGGGGTCCAGCAGCGACTCCCACATCAGCGCGATCCCGGCCGTGGACAGCAGCAGCGGCAGCACGTAGATCGTCGCGTAGACCGACCGGTAGCGCTGCCGGCCCGCGGTGAACAGGCCCAGCGCCAGCGAGATCGGAGTCTGCACCACGTAGCTCAGCACCACCACCTTGGCCGTGACGATCACCGAGGTGCGGGCCACCGGGTCGCGGAAGAACTCGGCCCAGTTGGACCCGCCCGCCCAGCGCGGCGTGCCCAGCCCGTTCCAGTGCACGAAGCTGAGCACCACCGCGGCGATCATCGGCACGATGATGAACAGGCCGAACAGCAGCATCGGCGGAGCGACGCCCGTGATATCGGCCAGTCGGGTACCCCGACGCTGGGTCATGAGCCGGACTTGGCCTGCTTGTTGAGCAGCGACTCGAACTTCTGCGGGGTCTGCGAGAGCTCGAAGACCTGGGCCAGGTTGGTCAGCATGGTCGTCGCCACCTGCGGGGTCATCGCCTGGTCCCAGGAGTACTGGAAGCTCGGGGCGTTGGTGACCGAGTTGTAGATGGTCGTGTCGTAGGCGGCCAGCGGCTGACCGGTGAGCAGCGAGGACGCGCCCCGGGTGACCGGCACCTCGCCCGCCGCCACCTCGGCCTTGGCGTAGCTGGCCGAGGTCAGCTCGTCCTTGAAGAAAGCCACCGCGACGGCCTTCTGGGCCGGCGTGGCATGGCTGGCGATGCCGACGTAGCTGGCGGTGTTGCCGGCCAGGTCGGCCGGGTTGCCGTGACCGCCGGCCACGACCGGGAACGGGGCCATGCCCAGCTGGCCGCCATTAACGAAGGACTTGTCCGACCCGAGAATGCTGGAGATATCCCAGTCACCCATCAGCTGCATGGCCGCCTTTCCGCTGTACACCAGCGCGTCGGAGCCGCCGCCGCTGTAGTGCAGCGAGTCGTAGCCGCTCTGGAACGCGCCCGCCTTCACCAGCTGCTGGATATCCTCCAGCGCCGTGGTTACCGCGGGATTGGACCAGCCGCTCGCCGTATTGGACTGCAGGGCCCTGGCCACGGCGGGCCCGCCGACCCGGTCGGTCAGGTACTCCAGGTACATCAGGCCGGGCCATTGATCGCCATTGGCCAGCGAGATCGGCGCGACACCGTGCGACTTGAGCTTGGCCACCGTGGACAGCAGACCGCTGAACGTGGTCGGGAACGTCAGGTGGTACTTGGCGAAAATGGACTTGTTGTAGAAGAAGTACACCGGCTGGGTGCCCTCGACCGGGACGCCGTAGACCTGGCCGCTGTAGGTGACCGCCCCCAGCGACGACGGCAGGAACGAGCTCAGCCAGGACGGGTGGCCCAGGCCGTAGACGTCGCCGGCCTTGATGTACTGCTGGAGAATGCCGCCGCCCCAGGTCCAGAAGATCGTCGGCGGGTTGGCCGCGCCCATCGCGAGCTGGATCTTCTGCTTGTAGGACTGGTTCTCGACGAAGTCGATCGTGATGTGGTCTTTCGGGTGGCTCTTCTCGAACGAGGTGGCCAGGCTCTGCACGGCGGTATTGGCCGGGCTCGGGCCGGTCGTGACCAGCCACATGGTGACCGAGGTGCCGCCCGATCCGCCGTTAGCGGACTGCTTGCCGCCGCCGGCCGCGGCCCCGCAGGCGGCCAGTGCGAGAACGGCGCTCGCTGATAAGGCCGCTGCTAACCAGGTATGGCGGCGAGCCCGCCGGGCCGGACGTCCGGGTGCGTCAGCCATGGTTTCCTCCTGGTCTCGATCGGGTGCTTGGCCCCTCAATAACTGCGAAACCTTTAGAAAACATTTCGGAACGTGCCTGACATACTAGGGACCGATATGACCGTGGTCAACCCTTTGTTTCTGCTTGCTATGTTGATCCCGTAAACAGGCTTAGTGTGGTGATCATGCAGGTTGAGTTACGATGTCGTGATCGAAAGGTTTCGGAGTCCGGGGAGCAGCCGTTGCCCAGTCAGCGAGCGAGGGCCGAGGGCCGCACGACGCTAGCCGCCATCGCGGCCGAGGCCGGCGTCTCGCTGCCGACAGTGTCCAAGGTGGTCAACGGGCGCCCGGACGTGGCGCCCGCGACCCGCACCCGGGTGGAGCGGCTGCTGGAGGAGCACCACTACTCGCGCACCGGCATGCGCCGGCACCGCCGCTCGGGACTGATCGACCTGGTGTTCAACGGCCTGGACAGCCCGTGGGCGGTGGAGATCCTGCGCGGCGTGGAGGAGTGGGGCGCCATCCACGAGACGGGCATCACGGTGTCGGCGGTGCGGCACGGCAACGCGCGCCCGGCCAGCTGGACCAGCACGCTGGCCAGCCACGACACCGACGGGGTGATCCTGGTGACCTCGGAGCTGACCGACACCCAGCTCGGCCAGCTGCGCGGCGCCGGCATCCCGCTGGTGGTCGTGGACCCGGTCAACCCGCCGCCGGCCGACCAGCCGAGCGTGGGCGCCACCAACTGGGCCGCGGGCCTGGCCGCCACCGAGCACCTGCTCGGCCTGGGCCACCGCCGGATCGGCGCCATCGCCGGGCCCGGTGACTACCTGTGCAGCCGGGCCCGCATCGACGGGTACCGGTCGGCCCTGGAGCGGGCCGGGGTGGCGTTCGATCCGGGCCTGGTCCGGCACGGTGACTTCCAGCACGAGGGCGGCTTCATCCACGGCCGCGAGCTGCTCAGCCTGCCCGAGCCGCCGACCGCGATCTTCGCCGGCAGCGACCAGCAGGCGTTCGGCGTCTACGAGGCGGCCCGCCAGCGCGGCCTGCGGATCCCGCAGGACCTGAGCGTGGTCGGTTTAGACGATCTGCCCGTCGCGCGCTGGGTGTCCCCGCCGCTGACCACGGTGCGCCAGCCGCTGGCCGAGATGGGCCGGGTGGCCGCGCAGATGCTGGGCGAGCTCATCGAGGGCCTGCCGCTGCGGCCCGGCCGGGTGGAGCTGTCCACCGAGCTGATCGTGCGCGAGTCCACCGCGGCCGTGGACCCGCGGTGACCCAGTCAGCCCAGTCAGACCAGTCAGACCAGTCAGACCAGTCAGCCCAGGCCACCGAGATCTGGCGTGACCCGTCGCGATCGGCCGACGACCGCGTCGCCGACCTGCTCGGCCGGATGACGCTGGAGGAAAAGCTGGCCCAGCTCGGCAGCGTCTGGGTGGGCGCGTCGGCCGACGGCGACGGCGTCGCGCCCATGCCGGACCAGTTCAGCGACGAGCAGCCGCCGCTGGACGAGCTCATCCGGCACGGGATCGGGCAGCTCACCCGGGTGTTCGGCACCCGGCCCGTGCCGCCCGCGGCCGGGATCCGCGCGCTGGCCGGGCTCCAGGCGCGGATCGTGGCCGCCAGCCGGCTCGGCATCCCCGCCGTGGCCCACGAGGAGTGCCTGACCGGCTTCGCCGCCTGGTCGGCCACCATCTTCCCGACCCCGCTGGCCTGGGGCGCGAGCTTCGACCCGGCGCTGGTCCGGGACATGGCCGCCGCCATCGGCACCAGCATGCGCGCGGTCGGCGTCCACCAGGGCCTGGCCCCGGTGCTCGACGTGACCCGCGACGCCCGCTGGGGCCGGACCGAGGAGACCATCGGCGAGGACCCCTACCTGGTCGGCACCATCGGGACCGCCTACGTGACCGGCCTCCAGTCGGCCGGGGTGCAGGCCACGCTGAAGCACTTCGCGGGGTACTCCGCGTCCCGCGCGGGCCGCAACATGGCCCCCGTGGCCATCGGCCGGCGGGAGTTCGCCGACGTCATCCTGCCCCCGTTCGAGATGGGCGTCCGGCTGGGCGGCGCCCGCTGCGTGATGTCCTCCTACACCGACGTGGATGGCGTGCCCGCCACCGCGGACACCCGGCTTCTCGGGGCCACGCTGCGGGGCGCGCTGGGCTTCGACGGCCTGATCGTCTCCGACTACTACGCCATCTCGTTCCTGGAGTTACAGCACGCGGTCGCGGCCACGCCCGCCGGGGCCGCGGCCCTGGCCCTGGCCGCGGGCGTGAACGTGGAGCTGCCCAGCGTCCGCTGCTACGGCGCGCCCCTGCTCGCCGCCGCCGAGGCCGGCGAGGTCACCGCGGAGCTGGTCGACCGGGCTGCGGCCGGGGTGCTCAGGCAGAAGTGCGAGCTGGGACTGCTCGACCCCGGCGGGAGTCTCGTGCCGGACACGACCCTCAGCCCGGACACGACCCTCAGCCCGGACCTGGATCCGCCCGCGAGTCGCGCCCTGGCCCGCCGCCTGGCCGAGGAATCGGTGATCCTGCTGGCCAACCCGGCTGGTGCGCTGCCTATCCCCCCGGCCACCCGGGTCGCGGTCGTCGGGCCGCTGGCCGATGACCCGCTGGCCTTCTTCGGCTGCTACAGCATGCCGCGCCACCTCGGCGGCCGCCACGGTGATCTCGCCCGTCCCGGCGACGCCGGAGTAGAGGTCGTCACCGTGCTGGACGCCCTGCGCCGGGAACTGCCCGACGTGAGCTACGCCCGCGGCTGCGCCGTCCGCTCCGGCGACCGGACCGGGTTTCCCGAGGCCGTGGCCGCGGCCCGGGCCGCTGACCTGACCGTGGCCGTGGTCGGCGACGAGGCCGGCCTGTTCGGCCGGGGCACCTCCGGCGAGGGCTGCGACGCCACCGAGCTCACGCTGCCCGGCGTGCAGCAGGACCTGCTGCATGCGCTCGCCGACGCCGGCCCGCCGCTGATCGCCGTCCTGGTCACGGGCCGCCCGTACGCGATCGGCGAGGTGGCCGGCCGGGCGGCCGCCGCGGTGCAGGCGTTCTTCCCCGGCGAGGAGGGCGGGCCCGCGATCGCCGGGGTGCTGTCCGGCCGGGTGGTGCCCAGCGGCCGGCTGCCCGTCGAGATGCCGGGCTCGGCGGCCGGGCAGCCCTCGTCCTACCTGCGGTCCCGACTCGCCTCCGGGCACTCCGGCAGTTCCGTGGACCCGGTACCGCTCTTCGCCTTCGGTCATGGCCTGTCCTACACCAGCTTCGGGTACTCCGACCTGGCCATCTCGGCCGCGCAGATCCCCACCGACGGGCTGGCCGAGATCGCCTGCACCGTGCGCAACACCGGCGCCCGGCCCGGCGCCGAGGTCGTGCAGCTCTACCTCAGCGACCCGGTGGCCCAGGTCGTGCAGCCGGTCCGCTGGCTGGCCGGGTTCGCCCGGCTCGACCTAGCGCCGGGCCAGGCCCGCCGGGTGACGTTCCGGCTGCACGCCGACCGGACCGGGTTCTGCGGCCTGACCGGGGAGCGCATCGTGGAGCCGGGCGAGATCCAGGTCGGCGTCGGCGGGGCGTCGGACCGCCTGCCGCTGCGCGGGGCGTTCACCCTGACCGGCCCCGGCCGGGTGGCGGGCCCCGGCCGTGTCCTGGACACCCCGGTGCTGGTCACGGACCCCGAGTTGAAGTAAGCCGCCTGCCGACCGGCCGCTACGCTCACTCGCTCGATGCGCCGATCGGCAGGCCGACGTCCTACCGCGCGATGTGGTTCATGCTGTGCCAGATCGTGATCGCTCCGAAGCCCAAGGTCGCGATGACGACCGTCGTCGCGAGGACGACGAGGCATCTGATGACCGTGCGCCAGAAGGCCACGATCGAGATGGCCGCAAAGACCACCAGGATTCGAACTGCTTCTGTCTCCTGAACCGCAGCCTGCATCTTTTCACCTCCCTCCGGCTGCTACCGGTCAGGAGGGCCGGGCAGAATCGGCCGACAGACGGCCTGACCTGCATCTGGGGCCTTTGCATTCCTGGTTGGGACAGGTAGCATCATCCCCATCACTGGCCCATCCCTCTCACGGACTCGGCTGGGTGATATGGCACGGTCGATGCGGCAACATCGGCCGTGCTTTTTGGTCGGCCTGGCCCGGACGCTGCGCGCGGCGATCAGGCTGAGCCCAGGCGCGAGTAGCACCCCCTTCCCCGCTACGGCCGGACCCGCCTGAGGCGGCGAACCCGGCCTCGCACCCGTATGCTCACGGTCTCACATGTTTTGGCACTTGCCAATGGCCTTCGCCTACGTACATAGCCCTGGCATGATAGGATCCGCGTCGCCACTCCGGCATGGCCCGATTTCATTGATGATCCATTTCTCGCGAGCGCGGCACGAGCGAATCCAAATGATCAGCTTCTCCCGCCGGGGGCTGTCACTGGTGTAACATCCGTGGTCGTGGCAAATGCCATTGGCCATGGCGGCGCGCCGGTGCCCCCCCGGCGGACGTCACGGCGCCGCGAATCGGCCGAGGGTTCTAACCCGACCATCCGGCAGCGCGAGCTCGGCATGCGGCTGCGCAAGCTCCGCAACGGCCTCAGGCTGACCGTCGAAGAGGTCGGCGAGCAGATGATGTGCTCGGCCACCAAGATCAGCCGCCTGGAGACCGGGGCGCGCCGGGCCAGCCTGCGCGATGTCCGTGACCTGTGCCGCATATACCAGGTGACCGATAAGGCCGAGGCCGACCAGCTGATGGATCTCGCCCGGCAGGCTCGTGAGGCCGGCTGGTGGACGAAGTATGACGAGCCGGTCCTGTCCCCGCTGCTCGGGCTGGAGCAGGAAGCCACCGCTATCACGTCCTTCTCGATGTACAACGTCCCCGCGCTGCTGCAGACCGCCGACTACGCCCGGGTGCTCATCCGGGGCATCGAGCGCCGGATGGACCCGGGCGTCCTCGACCAGCGAGTGGAAGCCCGCATGCATCGCCAGCTGCTGCTCGAACAGCCGGAGCCGCCGCGCTTCCGGGCCCTGCTCGACGAGGCCGTGCTGCACCGCCAGGTCGGCGGCCCGGCGGTGACTATCAGCCAGCTCGACAAGATCCTCGCCGCCGTGGCGGACGAGCTGGCGGTCGTTCAGGTCATACCGTTCGCGGTCGGCGCGCACGCCAGCATCGACAGCCAATTTGACTTCCTGGAATTCAGGGAAGACTCCCCCCAGCGGCCCGTCGTCTTCGTGGAGGGCCTGTTCAGCAACAGGTACCAGGAACGACCGGTCGAGATCGAGCGGTACCGCGAGGCTATCGAGTACCTGCGCGACGCGGCACTGAGCCCTCGGGACACTTCCGCCCTGATCGCCAGGATCCAGAACTCGCTCAGGACCTGACCCGCAGGGCCGGGGGCCTCAGCGGGGGCTGAACCTCAATAACAAGTAAAGGAGAGTGTGAATGCAGCCTTTCATGCCGGCGCGTCCCGACGATCTGTCGTGGCGCATCGCGCGGCTCTGCAACGCAGGTAGTTGCGTCCGTGTCGCGGCGAGCGGGGACACCATCCTCATCGGCGACTCCAAGTCGCCGGACGGCCCTGTTCTGGCCTACACCCAGAGCGAGTGGCTCACCTTCGTCGAAGGGGTGAAGCAGGGCGACTTCGACAATCTGACGTAACACGGGGGACAGCTAGCAGCCCGCGGGGGGCGCCCGTCTTGACGGCCGGCCCCCGCGTTTTGCTGTCTCGCCAGCTACTGGGCCTCCGCGTCGACAGAACGTTCTGTTTCTATACTGCGGGCATGGCACCGAGACGGCCGAGCCCGCGGGAACGGCTGCTGGTCACCGCCGGGCGGCTGTTCTACGCCGAGGGCATCCACACGGTGCCGGTGGACCGGCTGGTCAGCGAGGCCGGAGTGACCAGGGCGACCTTCTACCGGCACTTCCGGGCCAAGGAGGACCTGGTCGTGGCCTACCTCAAGGCCGCCGACGCCGAGCTGCGGGCCGGCCTGGAGGCCATGGCACCCCGTGTGCCGGCGGCGGAAGGGATCACGGTGCTGCTCGACCACACCGCCGCGACCATCGGCGCGGCTGGCTTCCGCGGCTGTCATTTCGTCAACGCGGCGGCCGAGTACCCCGACCCGGCCGGCTGCGGCGGGTGGTGTACGACACGCTGGCCGCCGAGGGACGGGCGCCCTCGCTGCGCGACGACTTCGTGCCGCACGCCCGCGAGCACAACCAGGCCCTGCCCGAGGCCTCGGGGCTGACCGGCCCGGTCTGGCGCCTGCCCTGAACCAGGCGGCCATCCGGCGGCCGGCACCGCAGGCTGAGCGCTGATCGCCCGGCCGGGATCCGGCATACTGCTGTTCATGC
>JBOHCO010000730.1:0-6756 GCA_050698895.1 Streptosporangiaceae bacterium | reverse complement strand
AGCGGCAGCCCGCTGCGCGCCAGCGCCTCGATCGCCACGATCTCGCAGGCCAGCGCCGCCTTCATGTCCATGATCCCGTGCCCGTACACGGCGTCGCCGACGATCGCGCCGGAGAACGGCCCGGCGGCGGCCCAGCCGTGGGAGACCGGCTTGGTGTCCAGATGCCCGGTGAGCACCACCCGCCGGCCCGGGCCGAACGACACCTCGCCGGTCGCGTTTGGCCGGCCCGGCAGCACCGGCTGGAGCTCGACCGCCTCGAACCCAGCCTCCTTCATCGCGTCGGCCAGGAACTTGGCGAGCGGCCCTTCCTCGCCGAGGACGCTGGGGATCCGGCAGACCTCCTGCGACAGCGCCGTAGCGCGGTCGGTGTCCAGGTGCTCCAGCACCCGGTCAGCTAGCTCGCGGTCATCCATGATCTAGGCGGCTCCCGGTCGGTTGAGGTCGCTGTCCCTATGCGCCACGGCCGCCGGCCGCGAGCGCGGGCTCCCGCTTGGCCTCCTGGCCGACCGCGACCCTCCGCAGCACCCAGTAGAGGACACCGGCGACCACGAACCCGACGTAGAAGGCGATGTCGGCACCGTCCAGCGCGTTCGCGAACGGGCCAACGATGATCGAGGTGTTCATGAACGGCACCATGATCCCGAAGGCCACGAGGAACGACACGATCGCGGGCCAGCCGTTGCTCAGGTTCCGGAAAGCCAGCGCGCGGCGCAGGTACGACGGCCGGTACTTGGCCCGGTTGTAGTGCCAGTCGATCATCACGATCGCGCAGAACGGCGCGATCCAGTACGAGCTGAACAGCAGCAGGTTCTCGAACCTGCCCGAGGTGTTGGCGGAGTTCATCCACAAGATGGCGGCGAACGCCAGCACTGCGACGACCCCGGCCACGACGGGCCGCTTCACCCGGGCGCCGAGGGCCTGGAACGCCAGCGACCCGGTGTAGTCGTTCATCGAGTTCGACGCGATGGCCCCGAAAACGATCGCGATCAGCGCCAGCACGCCGAGGAACCCGCCGCCCATCAGCGTGCGCACGCCGCCCGCGGTCTGGTCGCTGAGCACGCTGGCCCCGGCAAGCCCGATGGTCTCCACCCACACGTACGAAGCGGTCAGCCCGGCCATCGTGTACCAGAAGATGGCCGTTTTGGACGAGCTGGGCTTCATGTAGCGGCTGTAGTCCGACGCGTACGACGCCCAGGAGATGCCCTCGGACAGGGAGATCGTCACCATCAGCACGAACGCGCCGAGCAGGGCCGGGCCGTGCACGGTGTTGTGCGGCAGCACCACGTGGTGCTGGAAGATCTTCACCGTGAGCACGAGGAACAGCACGATCAGGATCGCCGAGCCCCACTCCTGCACCCGGTGCACGAACTCGTAGCCGAACACGCTGATCGCGCCTTCGAGCACCAGCACGATCGCGACGCCGAGCCAGAACGGCACGTGGAACAGCAGCTGGGCGGCCTGCCCGCCGAACAGCCCGACGAGCGCGTCCCAGGCGATCGACGACAGCCACTGCACCGCGCCAGGCAGCACGATCGTCTTGCCGAACGGCAGCCGGGCCAGCGGCACCTGCCCGGTGCCGGTCCGCGGCCCCCAGGTGCACAGGATCGCCACCGGCAGCGAGCCGATGATCGTGCCAATGATGATGGCGGTAAGGCCGAGCCCGAACCCGAGCCCGAACACCACGGCCAGGGTGCCGGCGAACACCCCGGACAGCTCCATGTTCGGGGTGAACCACACGGTGAACATCCGGTACACGCCGCCGTAGCGGTGCTCCTCCGGAATCGGCGCCATGCCCTGGCCCTCGAGGACCAAGTCGCCGGCGCGGGTGGGCCGGACTCCCTCGTAAACCGTGAGTTCGTCGATGAACCCGGGGCCTTCCCGCTCGGTGGCCTCGGCCATGGTCCCTCCTGTCCGCGGCGGCGGCTGCCACCGCTGCGCACGAGCTGCCAGGTACCTCCATGTCCGGGCGAGCACCGGAAATGCGATCGGAAATAAGATATATCCGATCGCAGATCATGAGTCAATGCCCCGCAAGCTTTGAATCCTGCCTGGTCAGGGGCATTTACGCAACGGTGCCCGGCTTGTCGCGCTGGGTATGGGCTGGTCAGGCAGGCGTGCGCTGCGCGGCGATCAGGTCCCGGTACCAGGCGAACGACGCCTTTGGCGTGCGCTGCTGGGTCTCGAAATCCGTGTGCACCAGCCCGAACCGCTGGTGGTAACCCTCGGACCACTCGAAGTTGTCGATCAGCGACCAGGTGAAGTAGCCGCGCACGTCCACCCCGGCCTCCATCGCGTCGTGCACCGCCCGGATGTGGCCGTCCAGGTACCCGATCCGCGGCTGGTCGTCGATCGTTCCGTCGGCTGCTATCTCGTCATCGGTCGAGCAACCGTTCTCGGTGATGTAAATCGGCGGCAGCCGGTCGCCGTAGCGCTCCTTGAACGTGGTCAGCAGCTCGGTCAGCCCGGCCGGGATCACCGGCCAGCCGAACGCGGTGACCGGGTACCCGGGGATCGGCTGCATCTGGAACGGCAGCGGCGAGTCGGGCAGCGCCGACAGCCTGGTCGGGGAGTAGTAGTTGATGCCGAGCGCGTCGAGTGGGGCCGAGATCACCGCGAGATCGCCGTCGAGCACGCAGTCGAGCCCGCCCGGCCCGACCCCGAACGCGGACAGGTCCGGGTAGCGCCCGAGCAGCAGCGGGTCGGTGAACATCCGGTTGTGCAGCGTGTCGTAGGCGGCCGCCGCGGCCACGTCGGCCGGGCGGCCGGAGGCGGGCCAGACCGGGGAGCAGTTGTTGGCGATGGCCACCTGGCTCGCGCCCGCCGCCCGCAGTGCCTGGACCGCCAGCCCGTGGCCGAGCAGCTGGTGGTGGGCGGTGGGCAGGGCGTCGAGCATCAGCGCCAGGCCCGGCGCGTGGATGCCGAGCGCGTAGCCGAAGGCGGTGACGATGAACGGCTCGTTGAGCGTGATCCACAGCGGGATGCGGTCGGCCAGCCGCTCGGCGGCCAGGCCCGCGTAGTCGGCGAACCGGGCCGCCGTGTCTCGGGACCGCCAGCCGCCGGCGTCCTCCAGCGGCTGCGGCAGGTCCCAGTGGTAGAGCGTGGGCATCGGCGTGATGCCCCGGGCCAGCAGCCCGTCGGTCAGGCGGTCGTAGAAGTCCAGGCCGGGGCCGTTGGCCGCGCCGGTGCCGTCCGGCTGGATCCGGGGCCAGGCGATCGAGAACCGGTAGGCGTCGATGCCCAGCTCGGCCATGAGCGCGACGTCCTGCGGCCAGCGGTGGTAGTGGTCGCAGGCCACGTCGCCGGTGTCGCCGTTCTTGATCGCGCCGGGCCGGCGGCAGAAGGTGTCCCAGATGGAGTCGCGGCGGCCGTCCTCCGCCACCGCCCCCTCGATCTGGTACGCCGCGGTGGCGACCCCCCAGCGGAATCCGTCCGGGAAGCGCGGCATGGCCAGTTCCGTCATCCCGCTTGTCATCCGGCGATCGTAGCCCGCCGGCACGCTACGATCCGCCCGGAAGCGGGTTCCGGAAGCCAGCAAGGAGGCCAGTGCGACAGGCCGACGCGATCGTGGTCGGATCCGGCCCCAACGGGCTGGCCGCCGCGCTGACCCTGGCCAGGGCCGGGCTGGCGGTGGACGTCATCGAGGGCGCGCCGACCGCGGGCGGCGGCTGCCGCACCAGCGCCCTGACGCTGCCGGGTTACGCCCACGACGTCTGCTCGGCGGTGCATCCGCTGGCCGCGGCCTCCCCCTTGTTTCGGAGCCTTGATCTGAGTGCCCGCGGGGCCCGGCTGGTGGCGCCGCCGGTCGCCTTCGCGCATCCGCTGGACGGCGGGCGGGCGGCCGCCGTCAGCGGGTCGGTGACCGACACGGCGGCCTCGCTCGGCGCGGATGCCGGCCCCTACACGCGACTGATGGGCCCGCTGGTCCGCGACGCGGGACCGCTGACGGACCAGTTCCTGGCCCCGCTGCGGCGGGTTCCCCGACGGCCTGTGGCGGCCGGCCGGTTCGCCGCTGAGGGCGTGCTGCCCGCCACGCTGCTGGCCCGGCGGCTGCGCACCGAGGCGGGCCGGGCCCTGCTGGCCGGGCTGGCCGGGCACTCGATGCTGCCGCTGACCGCCCCGGTGACCGGCGGGTTCGGGCTGCTGCTCGGGCTGCTGGCCCACACCACGGGCTGGCCGGTGGTGGCGGGCGGCAGCGCCCGGCTGACCGACGCGATGATCGCGGAGCTGACCGAGCTGGGCGGCCGGGTGGAGACCGGACGGTGGGTGCACCGGGTCGACGAGCTGCCCCCGGCCCGTGCCCTGTTGCTGGATGTGACGCCGCGCCAGCTGGCCCGGCTGGCCGCCCGCCAGCTGCCCGCCAGCTACCTGCGGGCGCTGGGCCGGTTCCGGTACGGGCCCGGGGTGTGCAAGGTCGACTGGGCCCTGGCCGGGCCGGTGCCGTGGGCCGCGCCGGCCTGCCGGGAGACGGTGACCCTGCACCTGGGCGGCACGCTGGCCGAGGTGGCGGCGAGCGAGGCCGAGGTGGCGGCCGGGCGGCATCCGGACCGGCCGTACTGCCTGGTGGCCCAGCCCGGCGTGGCCGACCCCGGCCGCGCGCCCGCGGGCGGGCACGTGCTGTGGGGGTACTGCCACGTGCCGTCCGGGTCCACGGTCGACATGTCCGCGCGGATCGAGGCCCAGATCGAGCGCTTCGCCCCCGGCTTCCGCGACCTGGTCCTGGCCCGGTCGGTACGCACGGCCGCGGACCTGGCCGCTTACGACCCGAACTACGTGGGCGGCGACATCAACGGCGGGGCGGGCACGCTGACCCAGACGCTGCTGCGCCCGGTGCCGCGGTGGAACCCCTACCGCACGCCTGCCCTCGGCCTGTACCTGTGCTCGGCCTCCACCCCGCCCGGCGGCGGGGTGCACGGCATGTGCGGCTACTGGGCCGCCCGCACCGCCCTGCGCGACCTGGGCCTGGCCTAGCGGCGGGCCTGGCCTAGGTCGCCGAGGCGCCCTCGGCGACGGCCGTGTCCACCTCGCTGCGCCGGGCCGCCAGCTCGGCCGCGTACTTCTGCTCGTCGACCTGCTCGGCGATTTCCTCGTCGTTGCGCATCAGGTCGTCGAGGTTGGCCTCGGCGGCGTCGATGACGCCCAGGTCGGTGTAGGCACGCTGGATCTTGGGCCCCCACAGGCCGATGTCCTTGACGCACGGCACGATCCGGGAGAACAGCAGGGTGCGGAACGCCTGCTGGACGGGGGAGCGCTCGGTGAACTCCACGCACTCCTGCACGTCGAAGCCCATCCGCTCCCAGACCTCCCTGGCGATGAACCGGTTGCGCATCAGGTAACAGCCCTCGACCACGAACTCCTCGCGGTCGGCCAGCTCGGCCGAGGTCAGCTCCTTGTAGTAGTCCCGCAGCGCGAGCCGGCCGAAGGCCACGTGCCGGGCCTCGTCCTGCATCACGTAGGCCAGCAACTGAGTCACCAGCGGGTTGTTGGACATGTCGCGATGGACCCCGAAGGCGGCCAGGGCCAGGCCCTCGATCAGCACCTGCATGCCCAGGTAGGGCATGTCCCAGCGGGAGTCAGACAGCGCGTCCGACAGCAGCTGGGCCAGGTCCGGGTTGACCGGGTAGTACAGGCCGATCTTCTCCCGCATGAACCGGGCGTACAGCTCCACGTGCCGGGCCTCGTCCATGGCCTGGGTGGCGGCGTAGAACTTGGAGTCCATGTCCGGCACCGACTCCACGATCCGGGCCGCCACGGTCAGCGCGCCCTGCTCGCCGTGCAGGAACTGACTGAACAGCCAGGCCGACAGGTGGTGGCCGAGCTCGTCACGCTCGGACTGGGACAGCACGTCCCACTGCCGTGAGCCGTAGATCGGGCAGAACTCGTCGCTCTGCTCCATGACGTTGCTGGGATTGACGGGCAGGCTCCAGTCGATCCGCTTAGCCGCGTCCCACTGCTTGTCCTTGCCGCGCTGGTAGAGGTCGAGCAGGCGGGTCCGGCCGTCGTCGTACTCCCAGCTGAAGCGGGTCGCGCCGGCGGCGGGCACGTCCCAGGTTCCGGGCGGGACCGGCGTTGTGTAGTGATCGTAGGTGGCCACGGCACCTCCCCAGGCGGTGAACACCTTTAACGCTACTCGCCAGTAGCCTGCCGCACCAGAGATGTGGCGGTGACCTAGCTAGGTGTCCTGACCCTCAGGGCCCTTGCGGCCGCGGCCGCGTTTGGGTTTGCCGCCCGAGTCGTCCGCGTGAGCCAGCAGCTCGTAGGCCGGGTTGATCATGACCGGCTGGCCGTCCCTGATGCCGACCTGCCCGCGCAGCCGGACCTTGCTGCCGGGGCGGAGGCCGGGGATGTTGGAGCGGCCATAGAACAGCGCGGTCAGCTCGCCGGTCGAGTCCGCGACGTCGCAGGCGAGCACGGTGCTGTGCTCGACCGGGCGGATCTCCACCGCGTGCACCCGGCCCTGCACCACGGCCCGGGCCGGCTTGGTCAGCGATCCGATCGGGCTCACGCCCTCGGGTGGCGCCGGGCGGTCGTAGTCGGTGCCGTCGGAGGCCCGCAGTCCTTGCTCGGCCGTGGAGTGCGTCGCCTCGGCCTGCGCCGACTCGCGCATGGGACGGTCAGTGTCCTCGCCGTCCGCCGCCTGGTCCGGCGGGACCGGGGCCTGGCTTCCGGCGTCGGCCTGGTCGCTTGCGGTGGCTCCGGCCTGGCCGGCACCTGAGGTCACGCCGCCCTCAGCGGCCGCGGTGTCGGCCGGCGCCGGCT
>JBOHCO010000729.1:0-2347 GCA_050698895.1 Streptosporangiaceae bacterium | reverse complement strand
TCGGCGGCGACATCAGCCACGTGAACCTGCACAAGAGGTTCTGCATCCCGCACGGCGGCGGCGGCCCGGGCGTCGGCCCGGTCGCCGCGCGGGCCCACCTGGGCCCGTTCCTGCCCGGCCATCCGATGCTGGACCGGCCCGCGGTGGTCAGCGGCGAGTTCGGCGCCGCCCCCGAGGGCGGCTGGGCGGGCCCGGTGGCGGCGGCGCCGTACGGCTCGGCGGGGATCCTGCCCATCTCCTGGGCCTACATCCGGCTGATGGGCGCCGCCGGGCTGCGCCGGGCGACTCAGGTCGCGATCCTGTCCGCCAACTACGTGGCCCGGCGGCTGGGCCCGCACTTCCCGGTGCTCTACACCGGGCGCGGCGGGCTGGTCGCCCACGAGTGCATCCTGGACTTGCGGCCGCTGGCCGCGCAGACTGGCGTGACCGCCGAGGACGTGGCCAAGCGGCTGATCGACTACGGCTTCCACGCGCCGACCATGTCCTTCCCGGTGGCGGGCACGCTGATGGTAGAGCCGACCGAGAGCGAGGACCTGGCCGAGCTGGACCGGTTCTGCGCCGCCATGATCGCCATCCGGCAGGAGATCGACCTGGTCGCATCGGGCGTCTTCGACAGCCAGGACAACCCGCTCAGGAACGCCCCGCACACGGCGAGCATGCTGATCAGCGGGGACTGGAAGCACAGCTACGACCGCGAGGTGGCCGCCTATCCGGCGGGCGTGGACCGGCGGTCCAAGTACTGGGCGCCGGTCCGGCGCATCGACCAGGCTTACGGCGACCGCAACCTGGTCTGCGCCTGCCCCCCGCCGGAGGCGTTCGAGGACTGAGCGGGCGGGAGGCGCCGGGCGGCGGGTGGGTCTGGCGGCGGCCGCCCGGGTTGCCCCGGCTGGTCGCCGGCGGCGGGAAACTCCCGGTTAGCGGCGTGCGGGACACGCCGGCCGCGGTTGGCCATCATGGACCGAGCCGCCGGACTGGCCCGGACGGCCTCCGACAAGGGGGATTACCTGATGTTGAGCCGCCCCGCCTCGCCGCTGCTCGTGCTGGGCGTGATCGCCTGCCTGGCCGCCCCGGCGGGCCCGGCCAGCGCGTCGTTAGCCAGCACGCCGCCGCGCACGACGACGATCTGCCAGCAGCTCGGCTGGACCCCGGTGACCACGCCGCGCGGCGGCCAGTACATCGTGCGGAACGACAACTTCGGCGGCCGGACCGAGTGCATCAGGAACGACGGCCTGCGGCCCAACTTCAGGGTGACCAGCTCGGCGGCCAGCAGCCACGGGCCCGACCCGGCCGCCTACCCGTACGTGTTCTACGGGTGCAGCTGGGGCCTGTGCACGGGCCGGTCCGTGCTGCCCGCGCCGGTGGCCCGGGTCCGCGCGGCCAGCGCGAGCTGGTCCATCGCCACCGGGGCGCGGGGCCGCTGGAACGCGGCGTTCGACATCTGGTTCGGCCGGCACCGCTCGGCCTACCGGGGCCAGGCCACCGGCGCCGAGCTGATGATCTGGCTGAACGCTCACAACGACCCGGCCACCCGGGCGAAGACCTTCCGGGCTGACCATCGCCGCTGGTATGTGTACCACTGGGTGGCCCGGCTCGGGACCAGGCACTGGAACTACGTCCAGGTCCGCGCGGTGCACCCGACGACCCGCGTGAGCGGGCTGAACCTGCTGCCGGTCATCAGGCACGTCGAGAACATGGGCCTGATCCGGCGGAACTGGTGGATGCTCAACGTGGAATCCGGGTTCGAGATCTGGACCGGCGGCACTGGCCTGGCCACCAAGTCATTTTCGGCGCATATCCGGACCTGACGGGCCCGGCGGACCGGTGACACACTGGGGCCCATGCAGCTCATCGACAACGCGGGACGGCTCACCCGGACGGCGGACGGCAGCGCGCACTGGGTGGAGCAGCTGCGCGTGCCCGACCTGAGCGCCGGCACCTACAGCATCCCGGCCGGCGGCACCGACGATCAGCAGCCGCACACCGAGGACGAGATCTACGTGATCACGGCGGGCCGGGCCACGCTGACCGCCGGGCCCGACGGGGCGCAGCGGCTGGACGTGAGCCCGGGCTCGGTCGTGTACGTGGCGGCCGGGGAAGTCCATCGCTTTGTCGATATCACCGAGGACCTGGCCGCGCTGGTGCTGTTCGCGCCGGCCGAGGAGACCCGTGCCTGAGGCCGGGGACCTGGCCGCCGGGGATCCCGCCGCCGGGGATCTCGCGGCCGGCGATCCCGCTGCCGGGGTACCGGTGGTCGCGGCGGCCAGCGGCAACGGCGGGGTGGCCAAGACCACGTGGCCGGCCAGGTCCGGGACGCGCTGCGGCCGGCGGCCAGCGGCCGGGCCTCAAC
>JBOHCO010000728.1:0-7962 GCA_050698895.1 Streptosporangiaceae bacterium | reverse complement strand
GCCGGGCCAGGGTGCGGTCCAGGTCTAGGTCCCCGTCCGGGCGATGGCCCGGCTCCAGCCGGCGGGTGCCGCGGGCGGGCCGGCCGCCCGTCGCGCCTAGCTCCACGAAGACGCGGGCCGCCAGCCGCCGGGCGGCCGCGCGCAGTTCCCGGTCGGTGGCCACGGCCAGGTCGGCCAGCAGCGCCACCGCGGCGTCGGGGTCGTCGGCCAGCAGCGCGCGCAGCGCGCCGGAGTCCAGCGCGCCGGCCTCGGGCGAGACGGCGCCCAGCGCGGCGTGCCGGGCGGCGAGCTCGGCCCGGCCGATGCTGGCCGGGCCGGGTCGGCCAGCGCGATCGCGGCGCAGCCGGGAGGCCGACACCGACCTGCCGCCCGGGGGCCCGGCCGCCGGGCGGTCAGGTTTTCCCCGGCCGTCTCTGGCGGCACCGTCTCTGGCGGCACCGTCTTCGGCGGCACCGTCTTCGGCGGCAGCGTCCCCGGCGGCAGCGTCTTCCGTGGCACCGTCTTCCGTGGCACCGTCCCCGGCGGCGTTGTCTTCGTCTGCGCCGGCGGGCTCGTCCGGGTCCCCGGTCCCGTCGGGCCCGTCCATCCCCGGCCAGGCCGGCCAGACCCCGGCCAGCAGCTCGTCGATGACCGACTCCGGGCTGCGGTCGCAGCCGTCGGCCAGCCTGATCCGGCCGGACAGCGCCGCGTAGGCCGCGTCCCGCGCCGTGTCCAGGGTCAGGCCGCGCTCGCCGCGCAGCCGTCCCAGCCCGGCCAGCAGCAGCACCAGGTCGATCGCGCCGCGCACCGAGGCCCCCATGCGCACGTCGGGGTGCTCGCGGGTGGTCCGGGTCAGGGCTACGGCGAACGCCGCCGCGCGGCCGCGCTCGCCGGTCACGGCCGCGGTGATCTCCCGCTCGGCGGCCGCGTCCTGGTAGCCGAGCACCACCCGGCAGATCCGGTCCGAGATGGCCTGGCTGACCCGGGCCGTGCCGACCGCGTCGAACGGATTCATGGCCGCGATCAGCCGGAAGCCAGGGCCGGCCGCCACCAGGCCCAGCCGCGGCACCGCGATCTCGCCCTCGGCCAGCACGGTGATCAGGACGTTGAGCGTCTCCTCGGGGATCCGGTTGAACTCCTCCAGGTACAGCAGGGCGCCGCCGCGCATCGCCGTCAGCAGGGGCCCGTCGGCGAAGCTGGCCGCGGCGTAGCCCTCGGCCAGCACCTGGGCCGGGTCGTGCTGGCCGACCAGCCGGGCGGGCGTCAGCTCCGCGTTGCCCTCGACGAAGACCAGGCCCTGGCCCGTGTCGCGGGCGATGTCGCGCAGCAGCGTGGACTTCCCGGTGCCCGGCGGGCCCTCGATCACCACGTGCCGGCCGGCCGCCAGCGCCACCGTGAGCACCTCGCGCTCCCGGCGCAGCCCGACCACCGGCGTCCACGGCCGCGGCGCGGGCGTCACCGTGACGTCATCCTGAGTTTCCAGCGGAGATTCCGCGGGCCGCCCCGCCGGTCAGGCGCCTGCGTACCGGATGACACCGCGGATGTTCTTGCCGTCCAGCAGGTCCTGGTAGCCCTGGTTGACCTGGTCCAGGGTGTAGGTCGAGGTGATCAGCTCGTCCAGCTTCAGGTCGCCCGACTGGTACAGCTCCACCATCCGCGGGATGTCGTGGAACGGGTCGCCCGAGCCGAACAGGCTGCCCTGGATGCGCTTCTCGAACAGGGTCAGGATGGCCCCGGACAGCTCGATGGTCGTCTTCGCCGGGTCGGCCAGCCCGGTTACCACCACCGTGCCGCCCTTGCGGATCGCGTTGAACGCGCTGGTCACCACCTCGGAGGTGACCACGCCGACGGTCACGATCGCCTTGTCCGCGCCCACCCCGCGGGTGAGCTGGCTGATCAGCTCCTGGGCCTGCTCGGCCGTCTCGCAGCTGTGCGTGGCGCCGAGCTGCTCGGCCGCCTCGCGCTTGTTGGCCAGCGGGTCGATGGCCACCACGTTGCGGGCGCCGGCCAGCGCCGCGCCCTGCACCGCGTTGATGCCGATGCCGCCGATGCCGTAGATCGCGATCGTGTCGCCCGGCTCGGTGGCGGCGGCGTGCACCGCAGAGCCGAATCCGGTCGGCACCCCGCAGCCGATCAGCACCACCTTGTCCAGCGGCAGGTCCTCGTCCACCTTGATGGCCGAGTTCTCGGAGATCACCGCGCGCTCGGAGACCGTGCCGAGCATGCACATCCCGCCGAGGTCCGCGCCGTTCTCGTGGAACCGGTAGGTGCCGTCGGGCAGGCAGCCGTCCAGGATCGTGGCGCCCATGTCGCACAGGTTGGACTTGCCTGTGGAGCACCACCGGCAGTGGCCGCAGACCGGCAGGAACGAGCAGATCACGTGATCGCCGGGCTTCAGCCGGGTCACGCCGGCCCCGACCTCCTCGATGATCCCGGCCCCCTCGTGGCCGCCGACGATGGGGAAGCGGGGCACGATGTCACCGTGCCGGAGGTGCTCGTCGGAGTGGCACAGGCCCGCCGCAACGTAGCGGATCAGGACCTCCCCCGCCTTTGGTGCATCCAGGTCAAGCTCGGTGATCTCGAAGTCCTGACCTGTCCCGCGCAGAACCGCAGCCTTCGTCTTCATGACGTCACCATAGATCTGCCCCGTCACCACCGACTAGACCCGGGCGCGCGACGCCGGAGGTCCGGGCGGTCGGTGGCGGCTGATAACAAGGGAGCATGGCGAAGAACCAGTCAGCCGAGTCAGAGCTGCGGCAGGAGGCCGAACAGTCCCTGCGCGCGCTGGCCGGGCCGGGCGCCCGGCTGCGCGAGGACCAGTGGCGCGCTATCCAGGCACTGGTCAGCGACCGGCGCCGGGCCCTGGTCGTGCAGCGCACCGGGTGGGGCAAGTCGGCGGTCTACTTCACCGCCACCGCCCTGCTGCGGGCCCGCGGTGCCGGGCCGTCGGTGATCGTTTCCCCGCTACTCGCGCTGATGCGCAACCAGATCGAGGCCGCCGGCCGGGCCGGCATCCAGGCCCGCACCGTGAACTCGGCCAACACCGACGACTGGGACCAGATCTACGCCGAGATCGCCGCCGGCGCCGTGGACGTCCTGCTGGTTAGCCCGGAGCGGCTGAACAACCCCAGCTTCCGCGACCTGGTGCTGCCCCAGCTCATCGCGGCCACCGGGATGCTGGTCGTGGACGAGGCGCACTGCATCTCGGACTGGGGGCACGACTTCCGGCCCGACTACCGGCGGCTGGCCACGCTGCTGGCCGAGCTGCCGTCCGGTATCCCGGTGCTGGCCACCACGGCGACGGCCAACGCCCGGGTGGCCCGCGATGTCGCCGAGCAACTGGAGGCCGGATCGGCCGGCCCGGCCCTGGTGCTGCGCGGTGACCTGGACCGGGAGAGCCTGCACCTGGCCGTGGTGCGACTGGCCGGGGCCCAGCAGCGGCTGGCCTGGCTGGCCGAGCACCTGGACGAGCTGGACGGCTCGGGCATCATCTACACACTGACCGTCGCGGCCGCCCGCGAGGTGGCTGAGTTCCTGCGCGACCGGGGCCACCTGGTCACCTCCTACACCGGCCAGGACCCCCACACAGAGCGCGAGGCGGCCGAGGCCGCCCTGCTCGGGAATCAGGTCAAGGCGCTGGTCGCCACCAGCGCGCTGGGCATGGGCTTCGACAAGCCCGACCTGGGCTTCATCGTGCATCTGGGCGCCCCGCAGTCGCCCATCGCCTACTACCAGCAGATCGGTCGGGCCGGCCGGGGCGTGGACCGGGCCGACGTCATCCTGCTGCCCGGCCGCGAGGACGCCGACATCTGGGCCTACTTCGCTTCGCTCGCGTTCCCGTCCGAGCCGGTGGTCCGGGCCACCCTGGCCGTGCTGGCCGACGCTGGCCGGCCGCTGTCCACCGCCGCGCTGGAGACCAGGATCGACCTGACCCGCAGCCGGCTCGAGATGATGCTCAAGGTGCTCGACGTGGACGGCGCGGTCCGCCGGGTCAGCGGCGGCTGGACCGCGACCGGCCAGGACTGGGCCTACGACGCCGACCGCTACCAGCGGGTCGCCGCCGAGCGGGCCAGGGAGCAGCGGGCCATGCTCGGCTACCTCGACACCGGTGCCTGCCGCATGGAGTTCCTGCGCCGCGAGCTGGACGACCCGCGGGCCGAGCCCTGCGGCCGGTGCGACAACTGCACTGGCCGGCCGTGGGCCGCCACCGTGTCCGAGGCCGGCACCCGGGCGGCCGGGGAGCGGCTGCTGCGGCCCGGCACCGAGGTGGCGCCCCGGCAGATGTGGCCGACGGGCATGCGCGAGCTCGGGATCGACTTGTCCGGCCGGATCCCGCCCGCGGCCCAGGCCCGGCCGGGCCGGGTCGTGGCCCGGCTGACCGACCTCGGCTGGGGGGCCCGGCTGCGCGCCGTGCTGGCCTCGCCGGTTACCGACGGCCCGGTCCCGGCCGACCTGGTGCACGCCGTGGTCAAGGTCCTGGCCGCCTGGGACTGGGCCGAGCGCCCGGCCGCGGTGGTCGCCCTCCCGTCCCGGTCCCGCCCGGAGCTGGTCGCCAGCCTGGCCAGCCAGATCGCCGCCCTCGGCCGCCTGCCCCACATCGGCACGCTCGACTACGCCGCCGAGCGCCCGGCTGGCGAGCCAGGGTCGCATGACACCGCTCAGGACAACAGCGCTCCGCACGACGGCGCTCAGCACAACAGCGCGCAGCGCCTGCGGGTGATCTGGCCGGAGCTGATCCTGCCCGAGCCGGTGGCCAAGGCCGCAGCCGCCGCGGGCGGGCCGATTCTGCTGGTGGACGACCGCATCGAGACCGGCTGGACGATGACCGTGGCCGCCAAGCTGCTCCGCGACGCCGGGGCCCCGGCCGTGCTCCCGCTGGCCCTGGCCAGCTCGGGCTGACCCGCCGAGCTGCTCAGGACTGCTCGATGGCGGCCGGATCGCTCTCTGCGGCCGGTCCGGAAGGCGCGGGATCATGGCGGCGTCGACCTGGATGTCCAGTCGGCAACGGATATCCATCGCCAAGATCACCGGTGTGCTAGGCGCGGGCGGGGGTCTTGTGCTTGGTGGCGGTCTGGCCCGGCGGCTTGCGCTTCCCGGTCTTCTTCTTTTTCCCGGTCTTCTTCTGGCCCGCCATGTGCTCGTGAGCCCGGCGCTCCTTGGCCAACTCCGCCGCGTGCCGGCGGGCGATGGCCGGCGCGGAGTTGTAGTAGGCGTCCTCGGCGGCCAGGCCGCGGGTCATCCACTGAAGCATGGGCGGCAGCAGCAGCCGCCAGGTGAGCATGGTGTGCCCGCTGTTGGGGACCAGCCTGAGGGTCACGCTGGGCTGGCGGAGCTGGAGCAGCTCGCTGAACCTCTGCGCGGCGTGCACGTCCGGCGCGTCGCCGTCGCCCGCGCCAAGCCAGAACTGCGGGATGGGCCGGCCGAGCGGCAGCGACCGAAGCAGGTCAACGGGGGTGTCCGCGCGCTCCTGCTTCTTGCTGGCGAACGCGCTGACCCGCCGGGGCGGGTTGATCAGCTGGTTGAGATCGGGGCGGAAGTAGCCGCTGAGCACGCCCGCGTCGTTGAAGATCGAGCCGTGCTGCAGGCCCAGGTTGGCGGCGCAGAAGCCGCCCTCGGAGTAGCCGGCGATTCCCCAGCCCGCGCCCAGCGGCTGGACTCGCAGGTGGTGGTAGATGTAGTCGGGCAGGTCCTTGGCCAGGTAGGTGTCGTCCTGCGAACCGTGGTGCTGGTTCAGGCACTGGAGCGAGATCCCGCGGCCGCCGTTGGCGTCCGGCATGACCAGGACGGCCGGGTCGGCCTTGTGCTCGCTGATCAGCGTGTCCAGAATCGTGTTGACGCCGAGCACGGTTATCCAGTCCTGCGGCTGCCCGGGGAAGCCGTGCAGCAGCTCGATCACCGGAAAATGGTAATTCTGATAATAACCGGGCTTGAAATACTGCGGCGGCAGAAATACGTAGACCGACCGGGTAATGCGACTGACCCGGCCGCGAATCCGCAGGTGTAGCGTCAGGCCGTATTGGCGGGCAATGGCCAGATCAAAGTGCCCGAGAGAGGCGCTGGTGGTGTGCGGGCCGCCGGTGATTAACACCGAGGTGGCCGGGACTCCCTGGCTGGTGAGATCGGACCAGGCTGAGCCCCAGGTCGGGTAGTAGTCGTAGTACTTGTTGACGGTCGCGATGCCGAACGTCATCGCCGATGTGAAGGCCAGAAGGGCGGCCAGAATGCGCAGGACCAGGTGACTGGTCACCAGCATCCACCAGAGCAAGCCGATGAAGACCACCACCAGCAACACGAAGAACAACGTGCTCTGTGGTTCAAGCATTCATGACTCCGATGGCCTCCCAGCGCATCCCAGGCTCTCCCGCCTATGCCGCAATGCATAACGGTTGGAACTGGGACTGAGTGCCCCCTTTGGCCTCCCAGCGGGGATAGCTTTACCTCACCACGGGCTTTAGCCTAGGCGTCGCGGGCGCGCCGGTGGTGCGATGCGCACCGGCCTGATCACGGATTGTGATCGGGGGCTACTGCGGCGGATGGTCGAAATCAACCGGGGGCAGGCCTTTGACCTGCTCCTTGGTGATGCTCAGCGTGATGCCCTCGTCGCTCCTTCGTATGCTGCCGATGGGGATGGCCACGTCCTTGCGCCCCCACAGGTGGCCCTCCTGGAGCAGCACGTGGGTGACGTGGTGGCTGCGCGGGTCGATGACCAGGCCCTGGACGCGGCCGATGGGGCCGTCGGTGGCGTACACCGGGTCGCCGCGGCGGACCGACACCTCGCCCGGCGGCTCGGCGTCCTCGGTGATGACCGACGGGCCATCCACGCCGGTGCCGACGCCGAAGCCCAGGCCACCGCCCAGGCCGTAGTAGGGCCAGGTCAGCACCTCGCCGGGACCGTAGGCCGAGTAACCGCCCAGCTCCGGCGCGAACTGGCTCTCCTCGGCCGAGTCCAGCTGCTCGAACTCGGCGCGCGTGCACCGCAGCTGGATCTCGTGCGGGCCGCCCTCGACCAGGTCGAGCGGGACGAGCCGGCTCAGCCCGTGCGGGTGCTTCGGCTCGACCGCGAGGTGGGTGACAGCCTCCGCGACCGGGTCGATGACCACCCGGGTGACGTGGCCGCACGGTCCGTCGCTACAGCTAGCGCCGGCTCCGATGACAAACTCTGCCGGTTGCGCCATCGCATCCCCCGTGCCTGCTCAGTAGGTCCGGCCCGGTGCTGCCCCGCCCCTTGGCCGGCTGGTTGCCTCTGGTCCCTGGCCTACCCGGGCATCGGGAACCCGGCACCTCACCCCGGCCCCGGGTCCCCGGCGGCGCCGCGCCCTCGGCTCGCGAGCCGGCCGAAACCTGGCCCGGCGCCGGGCACCGGGAGCGGATAAGTCCTATCATCGGGCCCATGCCGGCGTCTGGTTACCTAGCGCTACGGCCGGCCGGCAATGCGCCCGTCGGGCCTGCCCGGACAACCATGGCGGCGGTCATCGCCCGGACCACCGCGGTCATCCGCGGCCTGGTGCTGGCCTAAATCGTCGCCCAGGTGCTGATCTGGTCCTCGTTCTACACCGCCGACCCGGCCCGGCTGGCCGGGCCCGCCGTGGCCGTGGCCTGCTGCGCCGTCGCCGTGGTCTACCTGCGCCGACGGCGGCCGGCCTGGCCGCTGATCGTCACGGACTCCGCCATCCACGTGGCGCTGGCCCTGGGCGCGGAGCGGTGCGTGCCGGCGGCCATGCGCGGCGACACCTCCAACTGGCTCTACATCGCGGTGGCCAGCCAGATCCTGGTGCCCGCGTGGTTCGCCCCGACCGGCCTGCTGGTGCCGCTGGTGCTGGCCTCGGGTGCCTCCTACTGGGCCGCCGCCGCGGACCTGGCCGGCCGGACGGGCGCGGCCGGCCGCTCCCCGGCCGCCGGATGATGATCGGCGAAGAGACCGTGAAGCAGTATGTCGGGCGGGTTAGAGAAAAGTACTCCAGGGCCGGCCGGGCTGCGCCAACT
>JBOHCO010000727.1:0-2863 GCA_050698895.1 Streptosporangiaceae bacterium | reverse complement strand
ATGCCGGAGACTACCTGTGGGTGCCGATAACTTATGCCGCCAGGCGATATTCATGGATCACGCCGCCAGCGCGGTCACGTCGCCGGACCCGGAAATGGTCCAGGTCGCTGACGCCGTCGGGCAGCGGGCGCAGTGGCGCGGCTTGCCTGAGGGTCCGGTGCGGCCGGTGGGTGTTATAGAAGTCCTCGTACTCGCGCAGGACCGTCATCAGGTGCCGCTGGTTCCAGCCCAGGGTCCGGTCGAGCAGTTCTCGCCGGCAGCTGCCGATCCAGCGCTCCATGATCGAATTCATCCGCGCCATAGGCACGGACCGGGTTGCACGGTGAGTACGGAAGGCTAACGTTCAGGATGGAAATTCCAGCGCCGGATGCCGCGGTGACCGAGCTCACCGCCCTGGCCGGACAGCTCACCGGGGCAGGGCATCGTCGTGATGTTCGCGCCGCTCGCCACCGGGGCGTACCGCCGCCAGGCCTAACCGGATCGCCGTCCTGATCACCGTGTTCAGCCTGGGCCTGCTGGTCTTCTGCCTGACTCTCAGATGGTCCAGTTCGGGCGTGCCAGGCCGGTTTCGTAGGCCAGGACGACGAGCTGCGCCCGGTCTCGTACGCCGAGTTTGGTCATGGCCCGGCTGACGTGGGTGCGTGCGGTGGCGGGGCTCATGTACAGCTTGTCGGCGATCTCGTGGTTGCTGAGGCCGTCGGCGACGAGCGTCACCACCTCGCGTTCGCGTTCGGTGAGCGCATCGAGTTCGACGGCCGCGCGGGGTTCCTTGGCCCTGCTGGCGAACTCGGCGACGAGCGTGCGGGTCATGCTGGGTGAGATGAGCGAGTCCCCGCGCGCCACTACCCGGACCGCAGTGGCGAGGTCGGCCGGCTCGGTGTCTTTCACGAGGAAGCCGCTCGCGCCGAAGCGCAGGGCGTCGAAGAGGTACTCATCGAGCGCGAACGTGGTGAGTATGACGATGCGCACGCCGGCGAGGTGGGGGTCGGCGGCGATCTGGCGGGTGGCTTCGAGCCCGTCGAGGCCCGGCATGCGGATGTCCATGAGGATCACGTCGGGCCGGAGCTTCGTGGCCAGGTCCACCGCGCCGGCGCCGTCGGGCGCCTCGCCGACGACTTCGATGTCGTCGCGGGCGTCGAGCAGCGCCCTGAAGCCGGCCCGGACCAGGGCCTGATCATCGGCGATCAGGACGCGGATCACGATGAGGACCTGACGGGAAGGCGTGCGCTGACCCGGAATCCGCCGCCGTGGCGGAACCCGGCGTCCAGGTCGCCGCCGAGGGCGGCGGCGCGTTCGCGCATGCCTGCGATGCCGCTGCCCGTCCCGGTCGCGGCGGCGCCGTTGGCCGGGAGTTTGCCGTCGTCGGCCACCTCGACGTGCACATCGTCATCGTCGCAGGTCACTCGCACCGTGACCTGGGCCGGCCCGGCGTGCCGGGCGACGTTGGTCAGCGATTCCTGGATGATGCGGTAGGCGGCTAGCTGCACGGCGGCCGGCAGCCGGGGCAGGTCCCCGACCTCGACCTCGACGGTGAGGCCTGCGGTCCTGGTGAGCTCGACGAGCTCGGGCAGGCGATCGAGTCCGGGAGCGGGCGACCGGGGCGCGGCGTCGTCGTCCCGGCGCAGCGTCGTGAGCATCGTGCGCAGCTCCTCGAGTGCTTCCTTGGACGCCGACTTGATCGCGGCGAATGCGGCGCGCGCCTGTTCGGGCTGTGCGTCCATGAGGTCGAGGCCCATGCTGGCCTGGACGTTGATGAGCGAGATGTTGTGGCCGATCACGTCGTGCAGGTCCCTGGCGACCTGCAGCCGCTCCTCGCTCTGTCGGCGGCGCTGGTCGATCTGGCGGCTGGCTCTGGTGGCGGCCGCCCGCTCGGCCCGGATCCGGGTGGCCTCGGCCGCGGTAACCAGGGCCAGCACCCACCCCACTGCCGCCAGTACGTCGTTGGGCGGCGGTCTCGGGTACCCGTAGGCGAGCGAGGCGAGCCAGATCGTCCAGGCGAAGGCGAATGCCAGCGCCAGCCAGGCCGGGTAGCGCCTCCCGGCGGTGACCGCCGCAAAGAACGCGACAACGAAGCTGAAATGAGCCAGGCCGGTGCCCCACGGTGCGACCACCACGGCGAGGGTCGCCCATAGCACCGGCACCGGATGCCGGCGCCGCGCGACCAGGGCCACCGGGCCGGCCACGAGCAGCACCCAGTCCACTGCCCTGAGGGTGTGCGGTGTGCTGAAGAGGAACGCTCTCCGGCCGGCCAGCGCGGACCCGGTGAGCTGCACCGCGAGCAGCGCGAGCGGAAGCGCGAGATCACGGCGCACGCTCAGCGTCCGCGGCCAGGACACAGCGCGGGACACCCATCTGGCGAGGGCGGCGTCAGGGTCTCTCATGTCGCTTCGAGCGTAACGAGCCGTCTGCCCGGGCGGATCGCGCAGGCGACGCATCCTCGCCTGCACGTTGTGCGTACCCGGAGCCGGCTCCCTGCGCCCGCTGACGTAGGCCGGAAGCCGCTCCCGGCCCGACGACATCGCAGCGGCGACCGCCCACCATGGCAGTCATGCGCAGAGTCGTCGGCGCCGGGCTGTGACACCTCACGGTGGCGTCAGGCACTCAGGCGCTCGCCCGACCAGAGACCTGGAGAGAACATGATCGAAGCACGCGGCCTGACCAAGAGGTACGGCGGCACGCTCGCCGTGGACAACCTGTCGTTCACCATCGAGCCGGGGAAGATCACCGGCTTCCTCTGCCCGAACGGCGCAGGCAAGACCTCCACGATGCGGCTGATCCTGGGGCTCGACCGGCCGACGGTCGGCCAGGTCACCATCAACGGCAAGCCGTTCGGCCGGCTGGCCGGGCCGATGGGCCAGGTCGG
>JBOHCO010000726.1:0-2719 GCA_050698895.1 Streptosporangiaceae bacterium | reverse complement strand
GGCCAGGGCCGCGCGGGACGGCCAGGGCCGCGCGGGACGGCCAGGGCCCCGGATACGGCCGCGGCCGCGCGGGACGGAGGCGGCCGCGCGGGTGCGGTCGGGCCGGGGCGGAGGGACCGATAGCGTGGGCGCGTGCTGGAGTGGGCGCAGATCCGCGCCGATACGGTCATCTACGAGGATGAGGCCGTCCTGGCCCTGAACAAGCCGGCCGGGCTAGCGGTCATGGGCGAGCGGCACGAGACCGACCTGGTGCGCCTGGCCCAGGAGGCCGGCGAGAAGCTGTACCCGGCTCACCGGATCGACAAGGTCACCTCGGGTGCGCTGCTGCTGGCCAAGGAACTGAGCCTGCACGGCGACCTGACCCGGCAGTTCAACCGGCGCACGGTCGAGAAGGTCTACCTGGCCGTCACCCGCTCGGCGGGCCTGCCCGAGCAGGGCACCATCGAGCTGCCGCTCAGCGTCGGCCGCAAGAGCCGGGTCCGGGTCGCGGCCAACCGCGCCGCTATCACCTTCGACGAGTCCCGCTCCTACTGGTCCGTGGCCGCCGAGGAGGAGTTCCAGCACGTCCGGACCTATCCCTCGGTGACCACGTTCGCGCGGCTGTGGAGCGACGGCCAGCACACGCTGCTCGCGGTCCATCCGGTCACCGGCCGACGGCACCAGATCCGCGTGCACCTGGCCTGGATCGGCCACCCGATCGAGGGCGACCCGCTGTTCGGCAAGGCGACCGACGGCCGCACGCTGCTGCACTCGTGGCGGCTCGGATTCGACGCGGCGTGGGCCGACGGAGCCCGCATCGAGGTCGAGGCGCCGCCGGAGCCGGACTTCTGGGCCCCGCTGGCCGGCGAGGCCGACCACGAGGCCGCCGGCGAGGCCGACCACGAGGCCGACGGCGAGGCCGGCGGCAAGTCCGGCGGCGAGCCGGTGCCGCTGCCGGACCGGGAGGCCGTCCGGCGCGCCCTGCCGCCGCCCCCCTAGCTCCCCACGGCGCCGCGCGGTCTGGTCTCACTGCCACCTCCAGCCAGCCGGGCCGGTCGTCTGCTTGCCCGTCGCCGAGCGCGGGAAAAGTTGTCACCGCCCGGGCACCGCCCCGATGGCCGGTCGCCTGCGTGGCCTGCCACCATAGGTGTCCTAGGCCAGCGACGGGTGCCGGTGGAGGGGCGACGAACAGCCGCGACAGCCAGGGTGATCCAGGCCCTGACACCCGTGAGAAACCGGGGGCCGAGACCGAGCCGGACCCCCGGTTCACGCTGGCCAACGAGCGCACCTTCCTGGCCTGGAACCGGACCGCGCTGGCCTTGGTGGTGGCGGGACTGGGCATCGTCCAGCTGCTGCCGCCGTTCCCCGGCGTCCCGTGGGGCCGGCACGTGCTCGGCGTGCCGCTGATCGTGCTCGGCGCGACCATCGCCGGAACCGCCTATGCCGAGTGGCGCCGCAACCAGGTCGCCCTGCGCCACGGCCGGCCACTGCCGCGGTCGATCCTGCCGCGGGTGCTGGCCGCCACCATCGGCGGCATCGCCGCGCTGTCCGCGATCATCCTGCTCGTCTCCGCCACGCGGTAGGCCGCCCGTGCCCGATGACGACCCCGAGGACCTCGACCCCGGCCTGGCCAGGGAGCGGACGCGGCTGGCCTGGGCCAGGACGGCGATCGCGTTCGCCGCCGTAGGCGCCACGGTGCTGCACAAGGACGTGCTGGACGGGCTGCTCGTGCTGGTCGGCGCCCCGCTGGTGTGGGCCATCGGCCACCTCGCGGTGCGGCAGAAGCGGCCGGAGCAGGCGTCCGCCCGGTTGCTGGTGGTGACCGTGTGCGTCATCGTGACCGCCGCGGTGGCCGCCCTCGTCGCGTTCCTGGGCCACAGCCCGGCCAGCCTGGACCAGATCCTCCCCCGCCACGGCTGACCGGCTCTGCTGACCGGCCCGGCTGACCGGCCCGGCTGACCGGCCCGGCTGACCGGCCCGGCTGACCGGCCCGGCTGACCGGCCCTGCTGACCAGGCCCGGCAGACCGGCCCTGCTGACCGGGCCCGAACCGCTTTGAGCGGGCCGGCTCCGGGCGTACGCTGATCGTTGTGATACTTGAGGCAATTGGCTGGTATCGCGATCCGTACGGGGTCCATGAAGATCGTTACTTCTCCCAGGGGTTTCCGACCAAGCTGGTCCGCGACGCCGGCGTCGAGTCCTACGACCCACCGCCCGGGCGGTTCCTGCCGACCCTGCTGATCCCGGTCCCGCTGGCCGGCCCGGGCGTCCGCAACGACACCGACCTGCGCCGCGCCGACGACGCCACGCGCAAGCCGCCCTGGGGCCGGCCGCCCATGCGGCCGGTGCTCAGCATCTTCGAGCAGATCCCGCTCGCCTGAGCCGTTTCCGGGGCGCGCCGAAGGCCCCGGGCTAGCCACGGCACGTGGCAGATCACCTGGCCGACGATGACGCGACGCTGCCGTCTCAGGCGACCGGGACCGCGGCCCTCCAGGCGGGGTGGTCGCACGGGCACCGGGACGTCTCCGGCGGCTGGCTGCGGCCGACCGTGTTCGGCGCGGTCGACGGGATGGTCACCAACACCTCGCTGATCGCCGGGGTCGGCGGGGGCGGCGTGTCCGACCACGCCGTCGTGCTGACCGGCGTGGCCGCCCTGGTGGCCGGGGCGTTTTCCATGGGCACCGGCGAGTACGTGTCGGTGACCAACCAGAACGAGCTGGTCCTGGCCGAGGTCGAGCTGG
>JBOHCO010000725.1:0-12879 GCA_050698895.1 Streptosporangiaceae bacterium | reverse complement strand
GGCGGATGCAGTTCCGGGTCGGTGTTGCCCAGGTCGAGGATCCGCTCGATCTCCTCGTCGGGCAGCAGGGACATGATCGCCTTGCTCGCGGCCCCGCCGTTGAGGGGATAGGACTTGCCGACCCCTGAGGCCACCCTGACCGGCTGGCGGGAGACCTCCTCGGCAATGCAGACCCGGCGGTCGCCGACCCGGCGGTGCAGGCTGATCGTCTCGCCGGTAACTTCCCGGATCCGGTTCATCGTGCTGGCCAGGAGCGCGACCTCGTCATGGCGGTCAGCGATGTTGCTGGCCAGCTTCAGGATGCCGATACCGAGGCTGTAGGCACGGGTCTGCGGATCCTGCTCCAGGTAAGCCTGGCTCTGCAGGGTCTTGAGAATTCGGTGGGCGGTGGCCGCGGACAGGCCGGTGACCTCCGCCACCTGCGCCGCCGACATCTGCGCTCGCTCGGCGCTAAAGGCCTGCAGGACGGAAAGAGCGCGAAGGATCGCTTGCGCCCCGCGAGGTGGATCGGTGGCTGTGATGGCGGGACTCCTAATTCGACGAATGCCAACGAAGGAGCGATCGGCCAGTGGGCGCAGGCCAATCGCGCCGGTCCCTGTCGCTTCACATCTAGACGGCAAGGACCATTCTCGCCCTAATCTCGCGCGCTACGCCCGGACGCCCAGGGCCAGCCCTGATCGAAGGCCTTGTATCGCCAAATCTGCTCCTCCTGCGGGTCTTGACATGGTTTGAGGCCGGTCCTAACGTACCCCACAAGGTGGTGATGAAGTCCACTATGTGGGGCTAACTCGTGAGACGGGTCATCAGCCGCCTACACAGAGTCATCCGGCTCGGCGCTGGTGGAGGGAGCTGTGAGCGATGTCAGTCCTGTCTGACGCGATCGGGTTCGGCATCGTCTCCGGCGCGATCATCTCGCTCTCGACGATGGCGATGTCGCTCCAGCACTCGGTGACCAAGCACGCGAACTTCAGCCATGGCGAGCTGCTGACCGTGGCCGCTTACGCGATGGTCGCCATGCAGCACTACACCGACAACATCCTGGTCGACGGGCTGGTCGGCCTGATCGTGGCCGCGCTGCTGGCCGTGGTGCTGGATGAGTTCGTGTTCAAGCCGTTCCGGACCCGGACCCGGCGGCTGGTGATCCTGCTGGTCGTCACGGCGGCCGCGTCGCAGGTCCTGGAGTCCACCTTCGCGCTGATCTTCGGCGCCAACTACGTCACGCTGCAGGTCCCGGTGACCAGCGCCCGGCACGTCGGGCCGTTCCTGTGGACCGCCACCGACATCGTGGTGATCCTGCTGGCCGTGGCCGCCTTCTTGGTCACCCACGTGGTGCTGCGCTATACGTCGTTCGGGCGCTCACAGCGAGCTGTCGCCGACGACGCTGACCTGGCCCGGGTCTGCGGCGTCAACACCAGCCGGGTCATCCGCTGGACGTGGGTTGTGGCCGGCCTGCTGGCGGGTCTGGGCGGCGCCACCCTGGCCGTCTACTCCGGCACCTTCAACAACCTGCTGGGCTTCAACTTCCTGCTGGTCACCTTCGCGGCCATGATCGTCGGCGGCATCGGGAAGCTGTACGGCGCGGCGATTGCCGGGCTCATCATCGGCGTCGTGACGTCGGTCGCGGGCGCGTATACCAACGAGGGCTACAACCAGCTCTTCGCGCTCGGGCTGCTGGCCGTCGTCGTCCTGGTCCGGCCGAGCGGCCTGTTCAACACGCGGGCCGCGGACACCAGGGCGTTTGGCTAGCCATGGGATTCACACTGGTCATCCTGACCTTCGTCGGCTTCCAGATCATCCTGTCGCTGGGGCTCAACCTGCAGTGGGGCGTCGCCGGGCTGCTCAACCTGGCCTACATCGGCTTCATGGCCACCGGGGCCTACATGACGGCGCTGGTGGTCATGCCCAAGGCGACGCTGGCCAGCGGGACCAACTACATCCTCGGCCTGCAGTGGCCGTCCTGGGCCGGCATCCTGGCCGGCATCGCGGCGGCCGGCGTGCTGGCCCTGCTGGTCGGCTTCGTCGTGCTGGGCCGCCGGCTCGAAGCCGAGTACTTCGCGATCCTGACCCTGGTCATCGTCATCGCCATGTCTACGGTGCTGAGCGGGCAGGCCAACCTGGTCAACGGCGTTGAGGGCCTCATCAACGTCCCGCCGCCGTTCGGCGCCTCGCTGTCGTCCACGGCCTTCGGGCTGTGGTTCCTGCTGCTGCTCGCGGTGATGGCGGCCATCGTGTTCCTGATCGCCCACCGGGTCCAGCGGTCGCCGTTCGGACGGCTGAGCCGCGCCGTCCGGGAGGACGAGCCCGCGGTCCAGGTGTTCGGCAAGGACCCGTTCCGGGCCAAGCTCAAGATCTTCGTGCTGGGCGCGATGATCGCCGGCCTGGCCGGATCGCTGACCGTGCTGTACGTCGGTGCGTTCGCGCCGGCGTCCTGGCAGGTCGGCGAGACCATCTTCGCGCTGTCCTGCATCATGGTCGGCGGGTCCGGCAACATGTTCGGCGGCGCGCTGTCGTCCGCCATCATCGTCACCCTGTTCGTGCAGGTGCCCAGCCTGGTGCACATCGCGGCCAGCAACCCGGAGGTGCTGGCGGAGGTCCAGGTGATGGCCACCGCCATCCTGCTCATCGCCGTGATGCGCTGGCGTCCCGATGGGCTGCTGACCGAGCCGGCCGGCTTGGTGGCGAAGCTCGAGCGACGCAGCGGGATGACCCCGCAGGCGACCCGCGAGCCGGTCCGGGCCAGCCGCGTGCAGCGGATCGTGGTGCAGCCCCGGGCCGACGCAAACGGGGCTGCGGCGCCGGGGCCGGGGCCGGGGGCGGCTGAGCCGGCGGCCCTTGAGGTCCGGGACATCACCAAGCGGTTCGGCGGCGTCACGGCCGTGGACGACTGCTCGTTCCGGCTCCCGGACCACGGCATCGTCGGCCTGGTCGGGCCGAACGGAAGCGGCAAGAGCACGGCCGTCGAGGTCATCTCCGGCTTCGTGGCCGCCGACAGCGGTCACGTACTGCTGGGCGGCCGGGACATCACCGGGTGGACGCCGAGTCGCCGGGCCCGGGTCGGCCTCACCCGGACCTTCCAGTCGGCCCGGGTCTGGAACAAGCTGACCGTCACCGAGAACCTGCTCGTAGCCGCCCCGTCGCGGCCGGGGGAGGCCCTGTGGCGGGGCATCCTGCGCCCGTACGCGACCGCGCGTGGCGAGGCCGAAGTCCTGCGCCGGGCCGAGGAAAGCCTGCATGAAGTCGGCCTGTGGCCGGTGCGCGATCAGCTGGCCGGCGAGCTCAGCGGCGGCCAGCGGCGGCTGCTCGAATTCGCCCGGATCGTCATGTCCGGGGCCACCATAGCGCTGCTGGACGAGCCGCTGGCCGGGGTCAACCCGGTCATGGGCGACACGATCGTCGAGCAGATCCGCCAGCTCAACGCCATCCGCGGGGTCACCATCCTGCTGGTCGAGCACAACCTCAAGGTCGTGTCGGCGCTCTGCCCGCACGTGCTGGCCATGGACGCGGGACAGATCGTCGCCCAGGGGACGGTCCAGTCGCTCGCCCAGTCCGAGTCCTTCGCCGACGCCTACCTGGGCAAGCGCGTGCCGAAGACGGCTCAGGAGTAGAACATGCCGTCCGAGACCAACGCCCCAGCCGCGCGCGCCGCGCTCCGCGTCAATGACGTCTCGGCCGGCTACCGCGGAGATCTGGTCGTGCGGAACGTGAGCCTGACCGTCTGCGCCAGCGAGATCGGCGCCCTGGTCGGCCCGAACGGCTGCGGGAAATCGACCTTGCTGAAGGCGATCAGCGGGGTGATAACGCCCGCCTCCGGCACCGTGCTCCTGGGCGACGATCCCGGCCAGGACCTGACCGGGCGGCCGCCGCAGGCCCTGGCCCGTCACGGCCTCGGCTACGTGCCGCAGCTGGCCAACACGTTCCCGTCGCTGACCGTGCTGGAGAACCTCCGGGTGGGGGTGTCCCGGCGCCGGTGGCACCACCTCCGCGAGCGGCACGCCGAGATGTTCGAGCTGTTCCCGGACCTCTACGCGGCCCGCAAGCGGCTGGCCCGCCAGCTCAGCGGCGGCCAGCGCGAGATGCTCGCGATCGCCATCGCCCTGGTCAGGAAGCCGAGCATCATCCTCATCGACGAGCCGTCGGCCGGGCTGTCGCCCAAGTTCAAGGACCTCATCTGGGATCACCTGGTCCGGCTGCGCGAATCCGGCGTCGCGCTGCTGGTGGTCGAGCAGGACGTGAGCGGGATCATGCAGATCGCCGACGTCGCCCACCTCATGGTCGAGGGATCCATCGCGATGAGCGGCACCGGCCGGGACCTCCTCCAGGACAAGGAGATGGCCGCGCGCTATCTGGGCGTCGACGCCGTCATCGCGGAGGCCGACTAGCGAGCCACCGGCACGGGCCAGCGCGCAGGCCGCGATGCGCGCCGGCCCTGATCGTGGCGGGGCACCGCGGCGAGACCGTCTGTCAGTGCACGGAGGAGGGAAGAGGCGTCATGGACAACACGGCCGCGAGACAGGGCTATCGGGCCCGCGGGCTGATCCTGGTGACATCACTGTGCACGGCGCTGCTGGCCGTGGCCGGCTGTGGCAGCTCCGGCTCCGGCGGCGCCGCGGGCAGCGGCGGCAAGGCGCCGCCGGGGGCGATCGTCTTCGGCTCGGAGATCTCCCTGACGGGCCAGTTCGCGCCGTTCGGCGCGGGCGTCAGCCAGGGACTCAAGGCGGCTGAAGCCGAAGTCAACGCGGCGGGCGGAGTTCTCGGGCACAAGCTCGCCCTGGATGTGGTGGACGACGCCTCGGACCCGGTTGACTCGGTCCCGAAGGCCAACCTGCTGGTCAGCCAGGATCACGTGAAGGTCCAGGTCGGCGAGGCCGGCCCGGACGCCCAGGCCATCTACAAGATCTTCACCAAGGCCGGCATCCCGTTCCTCACCTCCGGCGGGGACACGTTCTTTGACACCAACACCGACCCCCTGCTGTGGCGGCTGACGCCGTCGGACAACCAGCTCGGCGTGGCCATGGCACTGTGGGCGCACCACCAGGGCTACAAGCGCGTGGCGCTGCTGTTCAGCACGGGCGTGGAGCAGCAACTCCGGGCCGTGGTCGAAGCCACGTTCAAGCGGCTCGGCGGCACGATCGTGGACAACATCGCCATCGAGCCGGGCCAGCAGTCGTATGAGTCAACGGTGCAGGGGCTGGTCAGCAGCCACCCCCAGGTCATCCTGACCGAGACCGACCCGCCGACAATGTCGGTGATCGTCCGCGAGCTGGCCAGCCTCGGCGCGGCCAACATCCCGGTGATCGGCACCGACACCATGATCGGCTCAGACATGATCAAGGCGGTCGGAGCCTCCACGCTGCACCACATCATGACCAACTGCGAGGCGGGGCTGTTCTCCAGCCCGGCCACGGGCGTCTTCACCGCCCAGGTGAAGAAGACCAGCGGCGCTGCTCCGGAGGCCAACGCCGAGTTCGGCTACGACGGCGTCATCGTCGCCGCGCTGGCCATGGACGAGAGCCACTCGACCTCCGGGTCGAGCTTCAACGCCGCCATCTCCAAGGTGACGGCACAGGGCGGCACCCCGGTGTACAGCTACAGTCAGGGGGTCAAGGCGCTCAAGGCGGGCAAGCGGATCACCTACATCGGGGCCAGCGGGCCGTTCTACTACAACGCCCACCACAACGTGTACGGTCCGTTCGTCTGCGTGCAGCCTCAGCTGTCCGGCCAGTACAAGACGCTCGTCACGTTCTCCGCCCTGCAGCTGAAGGCAGCCTCCGGGTGAGCGTGCGGCTGGCCGACGAGCGGATGGCGGCGCTCATTGACGAGGCGGCCGAACCGGTTCGGCTCGCCACCGGGTTCGGGTTCGTGGAGGGCCCGGTCTGGAACCCGCGCGAGCAGTGCCTGTACTTCAGCGACATCAGGGCCGATACCCGCAGGCGATGGTCGGAGCGGGACGGCGACACCGTGGCCCGGCACCCGAACAACATGGGCAACGGCATGACCTACGACGCGAGCCTGGGCCTGATCACCTGTGAGCACGCCACCAGCCAGGTGACCAGGGAGGCGGACGGGCGCGTGCAGGTCATCGCCTCGCAGTACCAGGGAAAGGAGCTGAACAGCCCCAACGACGTCGTGGTCAGCCGGTCGGGCGCGGTCTACTTCACCGATCCCGCGTTCGGCCGCACCCGGGAGGACATCGGGGTCCTCCGGGACCAGGAGCTGGACTTCCAGGGCGTGTACCGGATCACGCCGGGCGGCGAGCCCGAGCTGCTGGACGATGACTACGACCAGCCCAACGGCCTGTGCTTCTCGCCCGACGAGGACGTCCTGTACGTCAACGACTGCCGCCGTCACCGCATCTGCCGGTACGACATGGACGCCAGCGGCCAGGTCGGGCCCCGGTCGATCCTGGTCGAGGGGATCACCGGCTTCGACGGGATGAAATGCGACCAGGCCGGCAACGTCTACATCACGGGACCGGAGGGGACCGGGATCCTGGTGTTCGACGATGCCGGCCGCGAGCTGGGGACGCTGGAGCTGCCCGAGAAGCCCGCCAACCTGAACTGGGGCGGACCGGCCTGGTCCGACCTCTATATATGCGCGCGTACCTCGCTCTACCGGTACTCGCTCAAGATCGCCGGGGCGCGCAGCTCCTACATGGCGGCGGCCGGACCGGAGGACTGCAGGTGACCCTAGGCCGGCTCGGCGCATGGTGCTCGATCGCCAGCTCCTACGTGGTCGAGGTGCTGGGCAGCTGCGGGTTCGACTGGATCTGCATCGACCTGCAGCACGGGTTCGCCGGCCTGGACAGCCTGCTGCCCATGGTGCAGGCGGCGGCCATCACCCAGACCCCGGCGCTGGTGCGGGTGCCCCGGCTGGACGCGGGGATGATCGGACGGGCCCTGGACGCGGGAGCGGCCGGCGTGATCGTCCCCATGGTCAACTCGGCGGCCGAGGCCCGGGCGGCCGTGGCCGCCTGCCGCTATCCTCCCGGCGGCATCCGGAGCTGGGGCCCGGCCCGGCTGATGCTCGCGGATTCTGAGTACAGCGCCGAGCGGGCCAACGCCCGGGTGCACTGCCTGGTCATGGTGGAGACCCTCGACGCGGTGCGGAACCTCGACGAGATCGCGGCGGTAGCGGGCGTGACCGCGGTCTTCGTCGGGCCCAGCGACCTCGCCGTCGACATGGGCCTGACCCCGCGCCGCGGTGCCATAGCCGGCCAGCACGCCGCCGCCCTGGCGCAGATCGCCCGGACCTGCCGGGAGCACGGCGTGCCCGCCGGGATCTTCGGCGGTACCTCGGAGGCCGTTGCCGAGTACGCCGAGATGGGCTACCGCATCATCGCCGTGGCCACCGACGCGGCGCTCATCCGGGGTAGCGCCACCGCGATGCTGGACGGCCTGCGCTTCCCCACCGAAGCCCGATCGCCTGGCCCTGACGCCGCCGATGAAAGCGAGGCACCGTGAACATCGACATTCATAACCACGCCATCCCGCAGCGAGTGTTCGACCTGGTCGAACGGGAGCCGGAGTACGGCGTGAGCCTGGCCGGCGGAACCTGGCACGGACCCAACATCGGCGACTTCGCGCTGGTCGAGGCCTGGGCATCGCCCGACGGCAAGCTGCGCGAGCTGGACGGGAAGGGCCTCGACGGCGCCGTCGTCTCCATCGCCCCCAAGCCGCTGTACTTCTTCGAGCTGCCACTGGCGCCGCAGTCAGCCGTGGCCAAAGAGACCAACCTGGGCCTGGCCGAGTACTGCGCCGTCCATCCCGACCGGCTGAGGTGGATGGCCCACGTGCCGCTCGGCTGGCCGGAGGCCGCGGCCGCGATCCTCGAAGAGGCGCACGGGCTGGGTGCTTCCGGCGTCCAGGTCGGCACCTCGGCCGCGGGCCGCCGGCTGGACGACCCGGCCCTCGATGCCTTCTGGGAGACGGTGGAGCGCCTGAACGTCCCGGTCTTCATCCATCCCGGCTACGAGTTGCAGATCGAGGCTTTCGCCGACTGGAACCTGGGCGCCATCATCGGCCTGCCCCTCGAGACGACGATCGCCCTGGAGCGCCTTGTTTGCGCCGGTCATTTCGATCGGTATCCGAGCCTGCGCGTCGTCGGCGCGCACGGGGGCGGCTTCTTCCCCTACAACGTCGGCCGGCTGCGCAACTACATCCGGGTCCGGCCGGCCCTGAAGGATCTGCCCAGCGAGCCCTGGTCCTACGTCGGGCGCATCAAGTTCGACAGCCTCGTCTACGACGTCGACACCCTCCGGTTCCTGGTCGCGAAGGCGGGCGCGGAGAACATCATGATCGGCACCGACTGTTCCTTCTCCAGCGCGCCCATCGCGCCGGTGGACGACCTGCGGGCGGCCATCGCCGACGACGAGGAGTTCCGCATGGCGGCGGGCGGCAACGCGGCCGAGCTGTTCGGGTTCTCCCTCCCGGTGCCGGGCGCCTGATGGCCGGACCGCAGCCGCCGACGACCACGGCGACCTCGGCCGACGGCGTCAGCCTGGCCATCTGGGCAGCGGGCGCCGGGCCACCAGTGCTCCTGGTCCACGGCACCACCTCCGACCACAGCACCTTCGACGAGCTCGTGCCCCATCTCCAGGAACATCGGCGCGTGTACCGGTACGACCGCCGCGGCCGCGGGCAGAGCGGCGATGGCCCGCCCGGGGAGCCCTACCGCCTGGAGCTCGAGTTCGCCGATGCGGTGGCGGTCGCCGAGCAGGTGGCCGCCGCCGAGGGCACGCCGGTTGATGTGCTCTCCCACTCGTTCGGGGCGTACGTAGCCCTCGGGGCGGCACCCGGGCAGGACGCTATCCGCAGCGTGGTCGCCTACAGCCCCGGCTTCGGCGCCGAGTACCCGGCCGGCTCGCTGGACGGGATCGAGGCCGCGATCGGGCAGAGCGATCCGGACACCGCCCTCAGGCTGGTATTCCGTGACGTGATCGGGATGCCGCCCGAGGATATCCAGGTGCTGGCCGACTCCGAGGTCTGGCAGGTGCGGGTCGCTGCCGCCTGGTCGGTCGTCCGGGAGTGCCAGGCCGATGAGGCGTTCCTGCGCCGGAGCGGCCCGCGGCTGGCGCAGGTCAGCCAGCCAGTCCTGGTCCTGTCCGGGGAACGGAATGTCCCGGCCAAGCGGGAACTCGCCGCCGCGCTGTCGCGGATGATCCCCGGCGCCCGGCTGGACGACCTGGCCGGCGAGGGCCACGCCGCACATCACACCGCGCCCGCGGCCCTGACGGCGAGGTGCCTGCGCTTCTTCGACGGAACCGGTGAAAGCAGCCGCCGGTGAAGGCCCTCACGAGCACCCGCACGCCGGACGGCGCGCGGTACGCGCTCGCCGAGGTGCCCGAGCCGACCGCCGGGCCGGCCGACCTGCTGGTCGAGGTGCACGCCTCGGCGATCAACCAGGCCGACCTCCGGCACGCCAGGACGCACTTCGCGGCCTCGGAGCGAGAGTCAGGACCGGCCATAGCCGGACTCGAGATGGCCGGCGTCGTGATCGCGCTCGGCGAGCGCGTCGCCGGCTTTGCCGTCGGCGACCGGGTCATGGCCATGACCGGCCGGGCGTGGGCCGAGCGGGCCACGGTCGACTACCGGCTGGCCGTGCCCGTCCCGGACGGGTTCAGCTGGAGCCAAGCCGCCGCCACTCCCGTCTCCTACATCACCGCCCACGACTGCGTGACGTCCGCGGCGCGGCTGGCCCACGGCGAGAGCGTCCTGGTGCAAGGCGCGACGACCGCCGCGGGCCTGGCCGTGCTGCAGGTGGCCAGGCAGGCCGGGGCCCAGCCCATCCTCGGCACCACTTCCAGTCCCGCCAAGGCCGAGCGCCTGCGCTCGGCCGGATGCGACATCCCGGTCGTGCGAGGGTCGGCGGACGTGGCCGACCGCGTCGCGGCGGCCACCGACGGACACGGCGCCGATGTGGTCGTCGACATCCTCGGGGGCACCGCCCTGATGGAGAACGTCGCGGCCGCCGCCATCCAGGGCCGGATCATCTGCCTGGGCCGGGTCAGCGGACCGCGCGGCGAGCTGGACCTCGACGAGTTCGCCCGGAAGCGGATCCGGATGACCGGCGTCACGTTCCGTACCCGCAGCTTCGAGGAGCGGTGCGAGGTGGTCGCTCGCTTTGTCCGCGAGATGCTGCCCGCGCTCGACAGCCGGCAGATCCGGCCGGCCTGGGACCGGTCCTTCGACTGGGCTGACTGCGCCGGGGCCGAGACGTTCCTGCGCGGCGGCACCCAGTTCGGAAAGGTCCTCTTGTCTGTGAAGGACGGCGACCGAGCGGAAGCACCAAGCTAAGCGTTTCATCATTCACGCCGCTCAGCCGGTCATTGAGCCGCCGGTCCGCCGCGGTCCGAGTATGCGGCGACGACGTCGGAGGGACCCCATGACAGCGAGAGCTGTCCGGAGATGCTCTCCGGAATGCCTCCTCTAGATACGGCGACCAGGGCCGTCTGCCCAGGCTCGAATCCGGGGATCGCCGTCGAGCCGCGCCGCAGGGCCGCAAGATCATGCTCGTCGAACGGGCGATCGAGCCATTTCACTGACCCGGCGTAGTAAATGGTTCTGGCGACCGGTGCGTCATCCGCGCCGATCAGGTCAATCTCCGGGTCGAGTGCGCGATTCCACCATCCGCCGACCGCAGTAGCCTCCGGCCAGGGAAGTTCACCGGCCGACAGCGACAAAGCCTCGCGGATCATCGGCTCGACCGCGCGCCCGCGCCACGATGCCCACCGGCGGTGGAGAAGCGTTCTGGCCGGCGCTGAACGGGCGCGCCGGATCAACTCCTGCATGGAACGACCGACACCCAGGTAGAACCGCAGGTTGGTGTCTGCGACTCGGTAGAGTCTGGGTTTTCCCGCTCGGTTGGACAGCGGCTCGTCAATGGCCAGCACGTGCTTTTCTTCGACCAGCCGGTTCAGCACCGGGGACAACGTCCCCGATGGGATGGTGCCGGCTCGACTGCCAGCTTCCGCTGCGATGTTGGCGTGCGTCCTGTCTCCTCCACCGATCGCCTCGATCACGCGACGGGTCATATCAGGCGCCGGAAACTCCGCCAGTAGCGCGGCCTCGGCTACGCCGAACAACGGCGAAGACGGATCGTCGCATTCGCGGTCGGCGAAGGGGAGCGCGGCCAGCCCCTCGGGCCACGCGCGCAAAATCCCAGGCAGGCCGCCGGACATCAGATGGGCGTCGATCGCGTCTGCCGCGCCCAGGCTGAGGGCTGCACTCACGTCCGCCGGGTTGAGCGGGCCGAGAAGCAGGTTGTCGGCGCGGCCGAAGAACGGGCGGTCGTAAGCGGTCAGCCGTTCCATCATGTGCAGGTCGCTGCCGAGCAGCAGGAGGAGGACGGGCCGCTGGGACAGCAGTCGGTCCCAGGCGGTCTGCAGAGCGCCATCGAACAGCTCGTCTTGCTCGGAAATCCAGGGCAGCTCATCGAGCACGACAATCGCAGGCCCGTCCGGCAGCACGGATGCCAGCGCCCGGAATGCGTCCGGCCACCCCGCCACCGAATCAGCAGGCACGAGGTCCCGGTCTCTGGGCAGGCTCGAGTCCCTCAGTTCGACCATGAACGCTCCGACCGCCTCCGTCGGGGATGCTCCCCTGGTCGCGGTGTAGAACACGTAAGGTACGCGGGCGCGGTCACAGAACTCCTGCACCAGGCGCGACTTTCCCACCTGCCGCCGGCCCCGGATGGCCACGGCCAGGCCGGTGCCGTCTGAGTCGATTCTCGCGAGCCGTCTGCCGAGCAGCCCGAGTTCCACCGTTCGGCCGACAAAGCCAGTCCTCAATGTAGCTCCAGTCTATGTAGCAGCGTTCTACATAGATGATACCTACATAAGTGAGCGAGTCCAGGCAGCAGCTAGTGGCCCGGGCCGACGGGCCCGGGCCACTAGCGTCTCGGGTGGGGATCAGCCAGTGGTGGCCGCCGTGTCGTCAATGACGAACGAGGTTTGCAGCGAGCTGTCCTCGGTGCCGGTGAACTTGAGGGTGACGGTCGTCCCGGCGAAGCTGGCCAGCGAGTACGTGTGCTGGGCGTAGCCGGTGTTGTGGTTGAGGTTGGAGAACGTCGCCAGCGTGGTGCCGTTGGCGGTGATGGTCAGCTTGTCGAACTGGGTCGTGGTGGTCGTCTCGGCCGTGTCGATGTGCAGCCAGAAGCTGAACGTCGTATTCGTGCACGCGGCCGGGATGGTGACGGTCTGCGACAGGGTGTCGGTGTGGGTCGTGCCGTAGCCGTCGAGCCAGGCGTACCACGAGCCGCTGTGCGCGGTCTCGCCGGCGCCGTTCTCGTTGATGACCCCGGCGGTCGAGGTCCACGGCGCGGCCGAGCCGGTCTCGAAGCCCGGGTTGCCGAGCAGTTGGGTAGCAGTGCAGCCGCCCCCGCCGGAGGTGCTGATCGTCCAGGTGAAGGACGCGCTGCCCTTCGCGCCGGTGGTGTCGGTCGCCGTCACCGTGACGCTGGAGGTGCCGGCGGTGGTGGGAGTACCGCTGATCAGGCCGGAGGAACTGATGGACAGGCCGGCCGGCAGCCCGGTCGCGCTGTAGGTCAGGGTCTGCCCCGACGCCGAGTCGGTGCCGTGAATCTGCAGGCTGACCGCCGTGCCGACGGTGCCGGCCTGGCTGCCGGGACTGGTCACCGTGACGGTGTTGCCGGTGGTGCTGCCGCCGGTGAACGCGGTTGTGCCGTCGGGCGTGCCCAGGCCGGTGGGCCCGTCATAGCCGACTTCTCCGGTGCACAGGTAGGCCGGGCTGCAGGTGCCGTTGGACCCGGAGGTGACATCGAACAGGCTGGAGGTGTGCTGGTAGGGATAGGACGACGGGTAGGTCCCCGCGGTCGGCGTGCCAGCCAGGGCGAACGTGGAGGCGATGATCGGGGACGAGGCGC
>JBOHCO010000724.1:0-2935 GCA_050698895.1 Streptosporangiaceae bacterium | reverse complement strand
GCTCGGGTCACGTGACCGCGGCGGGCCACCCGTGGCCGGCCGTGCCGGGCCTGGTGGTGGCCGGCGCCGGACTGTCCCTGCTGGTCATCACGCTGGTCAACGTGGTGCTGGCGGCCGCGCCCGCGTCGGCGGCCGGGGCCGCGTCCGGGCTGTTCAGCACCGCGCAGCAGCTCGGCGGCGCGCTGGGCGTGGCGGTGACCGGGACGGTGTTCTTCGGCGACGTGGGCGGCGGGCACTCGTTCGCCGAGGCGTTCCGGCACACCGGGCCGTACTCGCTGGGCGCGTTCGCCCTGTGCGGCGTGCTGGCCCTGCTGCTGCCCCGCACGGCGGTCGGGGACGAGGTCCTCACCGGCGGCGAGGAGGGCGAGGAGCAGGACGTGCCCCGCGCCGGCGCGGTGCCCGCGGGCCGAGGGTAAGGCCCAAGACCGCCGAAGTCCGTCAGCGGTATTCGCGGACGGACTTCCGCGGTCTTCGTGCCGGAGTCAGCCGATGCCTTCGGCCTCGGCGCCGATCGTCGTGTCCTCGCCGTGGCCGGTGTGCACCACCGTCTCCGGCGGCAGGGTCAGCAGCGTGCCGCGGATCGAGGCGATGATCGTCGGGTGGTCGGAGTAGGAGCGCCCGGTCGCGCCCGGCCCGCCGTGGAACAGCGTGTCGCCGGAGAACAGCGTGCCCCGCTCGCCCAGGTCGGCCGCGTACAGGCACACGCTGCCCGGCGAGTGGCCCGGCGTGTGCAGCACCCGCAGCTTGGTGCCCGCGACCTCGATCTCCTGCTCGCCGGCCAGCACCCCGTCCGGCTGCCGGTCGCGGTAGACCATCTTCCACAGCACGTGGTCGCCGGGATGCAGCAGCACCGGCGCGCCCGCGTCCCCGGCCACCTGGGCGGCCACGTTGATGTGGTCGTTGTGCCCGTGGGTGGAGATCACCGCGGCCAGCCGCCGGTCGCCCACCGCGGTCAGGATCGCGCCCGCGTCGTGCGCGGCGTCGATGACCGCCACCTCGCGGTCGTCGCCCACCAGCCACACGTTGTTGTCGACCGCGAAGTCCTGGCCGTCCAGCGAGAACGTGCCCGAGGTGACGACCTTCTCGATGCGGGCCGTCACGACTGGGCTACCGAATCGAGCGTCACCACGCTGCGCAGCACCTCGCCCCGGCCCATCTTGGCGAAGGCTTCCTCCACGTCGTCCAGGCCGATGGTCTCGGACACGAACTTGTCCAGCGGCAGCCGCCCCTGCAGGTGCAGGTCGACCAGCATGGGGAAGTCGCGGTCCGGCAGGCAGTCGCCGTACCAGGAGGACTTGAGCGAGCCGCCCCGGCCGAACACCTCCTGCAGCGGCAGTTCCAGCCGCATCTCCGGGGTCGGGACCCCGACCAGCACCACCGTGCCGGCCAGGTCGCGGGCGTAGAAGGCCTGCTGGTAGGTCTCGGGCCGGCCGATGGCCTCGATCACCACGTCGGCCCCGTTGCCCTCGGTCAGCTCGCGGATCGCCTCCACCGGGTCGGCCTCGCGGGAGTTCACCACGTGGGTCGCGCCGAACTCGCGGGCCCAGTCCAGCTTCCGATCGTCCACGTCCACCGCGATGATCGTCCGCGCGCCGGCCAGCCGGGCGCCGAGGACCGCGCCGTCGCCCACGCCGCCGCAGCCGATGACCGCCACCGAGTCGCCGCGGGTCACCGCGCCGGTGTTGATGGCCGCGCCGATGCCGGCCATCACGCCGCAGCCCAGCAGCCCGGCCACCTCCGGCTTGACCTCCGGGTTGACCTTGGTGCACTGGCCCGCCGCGACCAGCGTCTTCTCCGCGAACGCGCCGATGCCCAGGGCGGGCGACAGCACCGTGCCGTCGGTCAGCGTCATCTTCTGCGTCGCGTTGTGGGTGGCGAAGCAGTACCACGGGCGGCCCCGCCGGCAGGCCCGGCACTGGCCGCACACCGCCCGCCAGTTCAGGATCACGAAATCACCGGGGTCCAGCCCGGTCACGCCCTCGCCGACCGCCTCGACGACGCCCGCGGCCTCGTGGCCCAGCAGGTAGGGGTAGTCGTTGCCGATGCCGCCCTCGCGGTAGTGCAGGTCGGTGTGGCACACGCCGCAGGCTTGCACGCGGACCAGGGCCTCGCCCGGGCCCGGATCGGGAACCACGATCGTCGTGACCGTGACCTCCGCCCCCTTGGCGCCGGCGATCACGCCCCGTACCTCATGTGCCATCGCGAAGTCCCCTCTCAGCCGATCAGATCCGGGCCGCGCCCGGCGCGGCTGTGGGGCGATGATACGCCGCGGGCTGGTCAGGCCGCCGGCTGCGCTGCGGCTGGCAGCCGGCGGGACAGCAGCTGGTGGCGCCGCCGGGTCAGCACGGTAATGTCCACCGCCGCCGGCGCCAGCGGGGCCAGCGCCACGCCGAGCTCGCGCGGGGTCACGTCGCAGATCCGGACCCGGTAGTGCGGCGCGCGGCTGCGCGGCTCGGTCAGCCGGGGCGCGCCCCGGCCCAGGCCCACCGGCATGATCAGCATGCCGAGCATCAGCAGGGCCTGACGCGGCGCACTGCGGTGCCGCATGATCCGGGCGTTCGGTCCGAGGGTGATCTCCAGGAGCAGGCCGTAGTGCCGCGGGATGATGCTGAGCTGCTCGACGTCGGCCCACCACAGGTAGGCCTGGCGCCGCTTGGGCCGCTTGCGGTCCGACCGCACGCCGAGCCGGATGCCGTTGCCGTCGGCCCGGAAGGCCACGTGCCGCACGGTGGCCAGCACCGACAGCATGACCAGCGCGGCGAAGGCCAGGCCGGCCAGGGCCTGGCCGCAGTACCACCACTCGATCGGGCCGAGGACCCGGATCCAGGCGTAGCGCAGCGCGGCCACGATGACCACGAGCCAGACCGGGATCAGCCACAGGTAACCGCGCGGCAGCTTGCTGGATGGACCGCGGACCAGGGCGGTGAACGTCTCG
>JBOHCO010000723.1:0-2016 GCA_050698895.1 Streptosporangiaceae bacterium | reverse complement strand
GGACGCCGGCCCAGCCCAGCCGCAGTCCGGCCACGCCCAGCGGGCCGAGCTGGGCGAACAGGTGCACCGACAGGGCCAGCCCGAGCTGGACGCACGACATGGACGCGAGCGCCATCATCGCGCCGCCGCCGGCGCCGGAAAGGTCGGGGGCCGACGGGCGGCGTGGGAGCGGCGGACTCATGACGCCAGCCGAGCGCCGGGCCGGACACTGCCGCCAGCGGCCACGGCGAAGCCTGTCGATGGCGGCATGTCAGCCGCGCTACGAGGCGGCATAGCTCCAGTCCAGCTAATGTTTCTTCAGAAGCATTAGCTAGGCTTAAGCCATGGAGTTTGACCAGGCTCAGCTGGAGGCGCTGAGCGCGTGCGTGGCTGAGGGCACTTTTGAGGCCGCGGCCCGCCGCCTCTACGTCACCCCCTCGGCGGTCAGCCAGCGCATCAAGGCTCTGGAGACCTCCGTGGGACAGGTCCTGCTGAGCCGCTCCAAGCCCGTCCGGCCGACGTCCTCGGGCCAGACCCTGCTGAGGATCGCCCGCCAGATGCAGGCGCTGACCGCTGAGGCCGCGCGGGAGCTCAGGATTGAGCCGGCGGCCAGAGGGACCGTCATTTCTGTGGCTGTCAACGCCGACAGCCTCGGCACCTGGTTCCTGCCCGCGCTGGCAGCTGCGGGACCGTCTTATGCTTTCGACCTGTACCGCAGTGACCAGGAGCAGACGGCCGGGCTACTGCGAGACGGGACGGTCATGGCGGCGGTCACCGCCCAGGCCGCGGCGGTTCCGGGATGCACCGCCGAGCGCCTGGGCACGATGCGCTACCGCCCGCGGGCCTCCCCGGGCTTCGCAGCGACCTGGTTCCCCGACGGCACGAGCGTTGCGGCCCTGGCCCGGGCTCCGGTCGTCTGCTTCGACCGCCAGGACCGGCTGCAGGAAAGGTATCTTCGCCACCGAAGCCGCCGGCGCCTGGATCCGCCCTGCCACTACGTGCCTGGCTCGGCCGACTTCACCCACGCGGTCCGGCTCGGCCTGGGCTGGGGCATGGTCTCCGACCTTCAGGCCTCCCCGGCCGAGGACTTCGCCGGCCTCGATCCCGAGGGCGGGATCGACGTCACGCTGTTCTGGCAGCAGTGGCGCCTGGGCACCGCAGCCCTCGGCCGCGTCACCCAGGCCGTCAGGCAAGCAGCAGCCGCCGGGCTGCGCTGAAGGGCATCCCACCGCCGGCAACGATCTTGCCCCGCGCGAGCAGGACGATCCGGTCAGCGTAGGCGTCGGCCTCCTCGAGGTAGTGCGTCGCGAAGACCACGGTCTTGCCCTCGGCCGCTACCTCCCGCATGGCGGCCCAGAACTCCCGGCGGCCCTCCACGTCGATGGCGGCGGTCGGCTCGTCCAGCACGAGCAGGTCCGAGTTCGCGACCAGCGCGGCGGCGAAGCGGACCCGCTGCGCCTGGCCGCCGGACAGATTGTTGGTGCGGCGGTCAGCGAACTCCGCGGCGCCGGTCAGCCGCAGCACGTCGCCGACCTGGAGCGGCCGGGGGTACAGGGAGGCGATCATCGTGAGGAACTCACGGACGCTCAGGTACTCGATGAGCGAGCCGGCCTGCAGCATGCCGCCCACCTGCCCGGCCGCGATGGCGCGGGCAGGAGGCACCCCGAACAGCGCGATGCTGCCGGAGTCCGGCCTGGTCAGGCCCAGCACCATGTCCAGCGTCGTGGTCTTACCCGCGCCGTTCGGGCCGAGGATGGCGACCGTCTCGCCGCGCGGGATGCTCAGGTCGATCATGTCGACGGCGCGCAGCCCGCCGTACGACTTGGACAGGCGGGACAGGACAACCCCGCCATCAGAAGCCTTGCCAGTAGCCATGGCAGACAGGCTTCCGTCCCGCGGGCTGGGCCCTGTAGTGCCGCCGGTCCACTAATTCCCGGTGACAAATGTCAGACGCGCGTCGCGCCAGGGGCCGGCATCAGCGGCCGGCCGCGGGCTGGATCGAGAGCTCCATGAAGGGCGTCAACAAGACGCTGCGCC
>JBOHCO010000722.1:0-2395 GCA_050698895.1 Streptosporangiaceae bacterium | reverse complement strand
CAAGGAAAACGTCATCGAGGTCCGGCGTGTGCACGGACAGTTCCTCAACGTCGATCGAATGCTCGTCGAGCTGGCCCAGCAGAGCCCGCAGCGACTTCACCCCGCCATCGCTGGGCACCCGCAGGGTCAGGTCCTCGTCGTCCCTGGTGGAGCCGGTCAGGACCCGCGACGCCGCGTCGAGCTCGCGGACGTCGGTGAAGCTGAGCCGGACGTGGCTGCCGGGGATCTGGCGCTTCAGCTCGTCGGGAGTGCCCTCGGCGACCAGGTGGCCCTGGTCGAGCACCGCGATCCGGTGGGCGAGCTGATCGGCTTCCTCGAGGTTCTGGGTCGTGAGGAAAACGGTCACGCCGTCGGCCACCAGCTCACGGATGATCTTCCACAGCGTGAGACGGCTGCGCGGATCCAGTCCCGTCGTCGGCTCGTCCAGGACGATGATCTGCGGCCGGGTGACCAGCGTCATGGCCAGATCCAGCTTCCGGCGCATGCCGCCGGAGTAGGTCGCGGCCGTCTTCTGCGCCGACTCCGCCAGATCGAACCGCTCCAGCAGCGAGGTGACCACTCGCCTGCCCTCGCCGACCCGCAGATGGTGCAGATCCGCCATCAGCTGCAGGTTCTCCTGGCCCGTTAGCAATTCGTCCACCGCCGCGAACTGACCGGTGACTCCGATGACCGAGCGCACCGCCCTGGTCTCGGTCGCCACATCATGCCCGGCCACCCGTACCGTCCCGCCGTCGGCCTTCATCAACGTGGTCAGCACGTTCACCGTCGTCGTCTTGCCCGCCCCATTCGGGCCGAGCAGGCAAAAGACGGTGCCCGCGGGAACATCCAGATCGATGCCGTCGAGCACGGTCTTCTTCCCGTACGCCTTCCGCAGCCCGGAGACTGCGATCGCTGAATTCCTCATGCCTCCACCATCGGCGCCGTCCCTGACACGCACCTGACACGCACCTGACGCGACCACTGACACCTGATCAGCTGATCAATCGTGGAATTCGCACGCCACCAGCTCGGAAGGCATGCTGGCCGGGTGCACAAGGTAGATGGCGTGCGTGATCCGGCCCTGCCGTTCCCGCTCGACGGAGGCCGTGATGACGCCGCGGACCGGCGCCAGGCCAACCGGGCAGTCGCCGTCAGCGCGATCGGCCTGGGGCTGACCGGGGTGGCCGAGTTGCTGATCGCCTTGCTCACGGGCTCGGTGGGGCTGCTCGGAGACGCCATCCACAACCTGTCGGACGTATCGACCAGCGCCGTGGTCTTCCTGGGCTTCCAGCTGTCACGCCGGCCGCCGACCGACCGCTACCCCTACGGCCTGGACCGGGCCGAGGACCTCGCGGGCATCGGGATCGCCGTCGTGATCTGGGCCAGCGCCGCCTTCGCCGGCGCTGAGAGCATCCGCAAGCTCGTCGAGCACGGCCACACCAGCGACGTCGGCGTGGGTATCGCGGGCGCGCTGCTGGGCATCGTCGGCAACCAGATCGTGGCGCGGTACAAGCTCACCGTCGGCCGCCGCATCGGATCAGCCACGCTGGTCGCTGACGCCCGGCACTCCTGGCTGGATGCCCTGTCCTCGGCCGGGGCGCTGGCCGGGCTGATCGCCGTGGCGCTGGGCCAGCCGTGGGGAGACCCGGTCGCCGGACTGGCGGTCACCGTGTTCATCTGTCATGTCGGCTATGAGGTCACCACCGACGTCGCGCGCCGGCTCGCTGACGGCATCGACCCTGAGGTCATCGGCCGGGCGGAGACCGCCGCCGCGTCCGTGCCCGGCATCATCCACGCCCATGCCCGAGCCCGGTGGACCGGGCGCACGCTGCGGGTCGAGATCGAGGGCTGGGTCAGCCCGGACCTGCCCACCCGCGACGCCGACGCCATCGGCCGCCAGGTCGCTCGCGCCCTTAGCCGCGATCTGCCCGAAGCGGGAAGCCTGACCTGGATCAGCCGCGCCGCACCCGAGTAAGCCGCATCCGAGTAACCGGCCGGGCGGTGGTGGCGGCGAACGCCGGCCCGGCGATCCTGGTGTAGTGGTCAAGCTCCTGGCCTTCGTGCTGCCCCTGGGACTGGACTCCTTCGCGGTCGCCGCCGCGGTCGGCGCCGCGCGGCCGGTCACGGTCCGCGACCGGCTGCGCATCTCGCTGATCTTCCTGGTCTTCGAGGGCGGCATGCCGCTGATCGGGCTGGGCCTGGGCTCCGCGCTGGCCCGCGGCATAGGGACAGTCGCGGACTACCTGGCCGGGGCCGCAGTCATCGCGGTCGGCGCCTGGATGCTGCTCGCTCGAGATGACGACCAGGACCGGGCCGGCCGCCTGGCCAGCAGCCGCGGGCTGGCCCTGATCGCGCTGGGGCTCAGCATCAGCATGGACGAGCTGGCCATCGGATTCAGCCTCGGCCTGGTCAGGAT
>JBOHCO010000721.1:0-5964 GCA_050698895.1 Streptosporangiaceae bacterium | reverse complement strand
GGCCGGGGGTCGCGGGCGGGCGCCGCAGGCTCGGCGAACTGGCCACCGGCGTCGTACTGGTCGGCGCCGCGGGGGCCACCGGGCCGGCGCGCGCCGCCGCCGCGACTGTCCTGGGCCCAGGGGTCCTGGTCGGCCGGCCCGGCGGCGTCGAAGCCCGCGGGCTGGTCCTCGTAGCGGCCGGGGCCGGTGAAGTCGCCCGGCGCGTCATAGCCGGATCCGGCGCCGGGAGCGGCGGTGCGGAAGCTGCCCGTCGCGGCGGGGCCGGCGGCGCCGAAGCCGTCGGTCCGGGCCGGCGCGTCGCGGTCAGCGGCGGGCCGGTAGCTGCCGGACGCGTCGGTCTCCCAGGGCGCGGTGGCGCCAGTGGCCGGGCCGTCACCGGCCGGCGGCCAGCGGTGCGCATCCGTGGCGGAGGCACCGTTGGTACCGGGCAGCGGCAGGCCGGGCAGCGAGCCCTGGCTGTCGTAGGGGTCGCGGCCGGGCGGGTAGTTGGTCCAGCTGGCGGTGTCCTCGCCGTCGTACGGGGTACGCGGCAGCGGCCGGGCCGGGTCGGGCCGGCCGAGCGGGTCGGGCTGGCTCAGCGGGTCCGGCGTGGCGAACCGTCCGGTGGCGGCGCCGGGGCCGGTGGCCGGGCCGGCTGAGTTGCGGCCGTAGGGGTCGGCCGCGCCGTACGGGTCGGCCGGGCGGCGGGGGTCGGCGTAGCCAGGCTGCGGGCTGGAGGCATCGAGCGGGCTGCCGGGCGGGAGGTAGGGGTCCTGCGGTCCGGTCGAGCGCCGGCCGCCGGAAGGATCCTGCGGCCCGGCGGAGTAGCGCGGATCGGCCGGGTTCTGCGGGCCGGTCGAGTACTGCGGGTTCCCCGGGTTCTGCGGGCCGGTCGAGTAGCCCCGGTCCCCGGGGTCCAGCGGGCCGGTTGCGTAGCGCCGGTCCCCCGCGTCGTGCGGCCCCGTGGAGTAGCGCGGGTCCGGCGGGCCGGCTGAGTAGCGCGGATCGCCGGAGTCCTGCGGCCCAGTCGAGTAGCGCGGGTCGGGCTGGTGGTGCCGGCCGGTGCGGCCAGCCGGGTCCTGGGCGCCCGGCTGCGGGCCAGTGTGCTCCCCGGCGCCCGGCGGGCCGTAAGGGTCGGCGGGCCCGAAGGCGTCGGGGCGGCCGAAAGAGTCGGCCGGGCCGTAGGGGCCCGCGGGACCGTACGGATCGGCCGCGCCGTACCGGCTCGCGCTCCCCGGCTGATCGCCGGGGCCGTACGGATCGGCCGGGCCGTAGGGGTCGGCCGAGCCGCGGGAGGTACCCCCGGAACCGTAGGGGTCGGCGGGACCGTAGGGGTCGGCCGGGCCGTAGGGGCTGGAGGCGGGCGGGTCGTAACCACCGGGCTGGCCCTGGCGGCTGGCCGGGCCGTAGCCGTTGCCGGAATAGGGGTCGGCCGGGCCGGGCGGGTCGGCCGGGCCATAAGGGTCGGCCGGGCCATAAGGGTCGGCCGGGCCGTAAGGGTCGGCCGGCCCGTAAGGGTCGGCCGGGCTGCCCGAGCTGTGGCGGCCCGAGCTGTGCGCGCCGCCGCCGGGCGAGCCGGGCTGGCTGTAGGGCTCCGGCGGACCGTAGGGGTCAGCCGGGCCGTAGGGGCTGGCGCCGTAGCCGCTGGCGCCGGGTTCGGCGGCGTAGCGGTCGGGGCTGCCGTAGGGGTCCGGCGATCCGGCGAACGGGTCGGCCGGGCCGTAGGGGTCGCTGATCCGCTGCTGCGGCCCGGACACCGGGGGCGGCCCGTAGCCGCCGGGCGGTGCCGGGTAGGGCGGGAGCGAGTCGCTGCTGTCGTCTTCGGGCGCGCCGTGGCGGCCGCGCCGCCCGCGCCGCTCGGGGTCCTCCGGCCAGCTATTCGGATCCCTGGCGACCCGGCTGCGTCCGGAATCCCAGCCGCCCTCGCGTCCGTCCCGGCTCAATGCGTCCCCCCTCGGGCGGGCACGCCGGCCACGGGCTCGCCGGCCGGCTGGCCGGTGGAGCGCTCGGTGTCCAGCGCGCTCTGGAGCAGTAGCGCGGCGGCGGCCTGGTCCACGACCGTCCGCCGGGCCTTGCCGTCACGGCCGCCACGGCGCAGCGCGTCGTGGGCCAGGACGGTGGTGAACCGCTCGTCGACCAGCCGCACGGGCACGGGCGCGACGCGGGCGGCCAGCGCGGCGGCGAAGCCCCGCGCGTCGGCGGCCGACTTTCCCTCCCGGCCCGACAGGCCGGTGGGCAGGCCGACAACGACCTCCATGGCCTCGCGCTCGGCGGTCAGCCGGGCCAGCTCGTCAACATCGCCGCGGCCGCGCCTGATGGTAGCGACCGGGCTGGCCAGCAGGCCGCCCGGGTCGCAGGCGGCCACGCCGATCCGGGCCAGCCCCACGTCGATGGCCAGCCTGACGCCCGGCCTCAAGGGCTGATCACCACTGGCGTGGTCACCACCGTGCTGGTCACCACCGTGCTGGTCACCACCGTGCTGGTCACCACCGTGCTGGTGACCGCCGTGCTGGTGACCGCGGTGCTGGTGACCGCTGTGCGGCGAACTGGTTTCGGTCCGGACAAATATCTCATCACGGACACAAAGTAGCTGCGACACGGTCTCACAGTACGCCACCGCTGACCAATATATCCCTAATCGCCGAACCCACCACGCGGAACGACTCGGCGATTGTCTGGGCCGCCTGATCGCCGAGCGGGGCGCCGCCGCCCTGCGCGATATCGTCCTTGCCGCCGCCCCGGCCGCCCAGGACACCGGTGGCGGTGAGCACGAGCGGGCCGGCCTTGAGGCCGGCCGCCCGGGCCGCGTCGTTCAGGGCCACCACGACCGTGGGCCGGTCAGCGGGCACGCCGGCCACCACGACCACGCCGGGCCGGTCCGCGGCCAGCCGGCCGCGCACGTCCAGGGCCACCTTGCGGATCCCGTCGGCGGGCGTGCCGTCGGGCACCTGGTAGGCCACGTACGACGCCCCGCCCACGTCCTGCGCGCCGCCGGCCAGGTCACCCGCATTGCCGAGCAGCGCGGCGGACTGGAGCCGCTGCAGGTCACGCTCGGCCTCACGGAGCCGGGTCACGATCGAGGAGATCCGCTCGGGCAGTTCCTCCCGGCGGGCCTTGAGCTGCTCGCTGAGCTGGCCGACCAGCGCGCTCTCGCGGGCCAGGAAGCGGAACGCGTCGATGCCGACCAGGGCCTCCACCCGGCGCACCCCGGACCCGATGGAGGACTCGCCCAGGATCTTGACCAGGCCCAGGTTGCCCGACCGGGGCACGTGGGTGCCGCCGCACAGCTCGCGGGAGTAGTCGCCGACCTCGACCACGCGGACCTGGTCGCCGTACTTCTCGCCGAACAGCGCCAGCGCGCCCATGGCCCGCGCCTCGTCCAGCGAGGTGTGGAAGGCGCGGACCTCCAGGTCGTTGACGAGCACCTGGTTGACCTCGTCCTCGGCGTCCTTGAGCACCGCGGGCGGCACCGCGCCCATGGCGGTGAAGTCGAACCGGAACCGGCCTGGCGCGTTCTCGGAGCCGGCCTGCGCCGCGGACTCGCCCAGCGCGCCGCGGAACGCGCGGTGCACCAGGTGGGTCGCGGTGTGCGAGCGGGACACCGCGCGCCGCCGCTCGATGTCGATCTCGGCGTGCACCTGGTCGCCGACCACGATCTCGCCCGCGGTGACCCGGGACCGGTGCACGGTCAGCCCGGCCACCGGGGACTGCACGTCCAGCACCTCGATCCGGGCGCCGTCACCGGCGCCGCTGCCGGCCGAGGTGATCAGGCCGGCGTCGGCCAGCTGGCCGCCGCCCTCGGCGTAGAACGGGGTGCGGTCCAGCACCACGTCGACCTCGGCGCCCGCGCCCGCCGACGGCACCGAGGCGCCGTTCACGATCAGGCCGGTCACGGTGGCGTCGCCGGCGATCTCGTCGTAGCCGGTGAACACGACCCGGCCCGAGGTGTCCAGGATCCGCGCGAAGGCCGAGATGTCGGCGTTGCCGGTCTTCTTGCCCGCGGCGTCGGCCTTGGCCCGCTGCCGCTGCTCGCCCATCAGGCGGCGGAACTCGCTCTCGTCCACCTCCAGGCCCTGCTCGGCGGCCATCTCCAGGGTCAGGTCGATGGGGAAGCCGTAGGTGTCGTGGAGCTGGAACGCCTGGCCGCCGCGGATGGTCGCCGCGCCGCGCCGCCGGGTCTCCTCCACGGCGGCGTCGAAGATGGCGGTGCCGGTGCGCAGCGTGCCCAGGAACGCCGACTCCTCGGCGTCGATCACGGTGTGGATGTGCGGTGCGTCGCGGCGCAGCTCGGGGTACTGGTCGCCGAGCGCGCTGATCGCGACCGAGGACAGCTCGTGCAGGTAGTGCTCGTCGCCGCCGCCCCGGCTGAGGCTGCCGCCCGCGCCGCCGCGCTGCGCCCCGGACAGCAGCCGCAGGTTGCGGACGCTGCGGCGCAGGATCCGGCGCAGCACGTAGCCGCGGCCCTCGTTGGAGGGCACCACGCCGTCGGCGACCAGCATGACCGCGGTCCGCACGTGGTCGGCCACGACCCGCAGCGAGACGTCGGAGCGGTGCTCGCGGCCGTACTTCTGCTCGGTGAGCTCGGCCGCCCGGTCGAGCACCTTCCACATGGTGTCGATCTCGTAGATGTTGTCGACGCCCTGGAGCAGCGCGGCCATCCGCTCCAGGCCCATGCCGGTGTCGATGTTGCGCGAGGGCAGCTCGCCGGAGACGTCGAAGTCCACCTTGGACCGGACGGCGCTGAGCTGCTCCTGCATGAACACGAGGTTCCAGACCTCGAGATAACGGTCCTCGTCCACCACGGGGCCGCCCTCGCGGCCGTACTCGGGCCCGCGGTCGTAGTAGATCTCCGAGCACGGGCCGCCGGGACCCGGCACGCCCATGTGCCAGTAGTTGTCGGCCAGGCCGCGGCGCTGGATCCGGTCCTCAGGGACGCCGACCTTGTCGTGCCAGAGCCGGGCCGCCTCGTCGTCGTCAGTGTAGACGGTGACCCACAGCTTGCTCTCGGGGAAGCCGAATCCGCCGCCGGACTCGGCGCCGGTCAGCAGCTCCCAGGCGAACGGGATGGCCAGTTCCTTGAAGTAGTCCCCGAACGAGAAGTTGCCCAGCATCTGGAAGAACGTGCCGTGCCGGGTGGTCTTGCCGACCTCGTCGATGTCGGGCGTCCGCACGCACTTCTGCGCGCTGGTGGCCCGCTTGAACGGCGGCTGGCGCTGGCCCAGGAAGTAGGGCTTGAACGGCACCATCCCTGCGTTCACCAGCAGCAGCGTGGGGTCCTCAGCGATCAGGCTGGCCGAGGGCACCACGGTGTGCCCGCGCTGCTCGAAGAAGCTAAGGAAACGGCGGGCGATCTCTGCCGACTCCATCAACGGCCATCCTTCACGTGGTATCGACTGGTTGCGGCCCGGATCGGCGCTGGGCCGGCCGGGAACGGCCAGGGACCAGCGTTACGAGGCCGGCCTCCCGCGGCCCGCACTCCCCGGCTGACTTTCGAGGGTACGGCCTGCGCCGGAGTCCTGCTGATCCAGATACTCTGCCACGCCCTCGCGCACGTCGCGGACGAACGCGGCGCTGGCCGCCGCCCCGCGGCCGGCCCGGGCCGCGCCGGCCAGCACGCGGCGGCCGGAGAGCAGGGCAGGAGCGCGCGGACCCGGAGCGCGCAGCACGACCTGGCCGGCCTGGTGCGGGCGGAAGGACTGAAGCAGGCGGCCGGCCCGCCGGTAGCCGGTCACGCCCAGCGCGGCGCCCGTCACCAGCCAGAACCCGCGGCGGATCACCGGCGGCCATCCGTGTTAGCCTGGGGGGTAACCCCCGGGCCCCCAGACCGGGGGGCTCGCGCCCCCCGGAGCCCCCCGGCCATCCGCTCGGGCCGGCTTCGCCGACCGTCGCGGCTGGCACCTCCTGGGGTTGCGGCGGCTACCGCTCCGGGCCGGCTTTGCGGGCCGCTGCCGCTGGCACCTCCTGGGGTTGCGGCGGCTACCGCTC
>JBOHCO010000720.1:0-2517 GCA_050698895.1 Streptosporangiaceae bacterium | reverse complement strand
GTTCGAGCCGGGCCAGCCGCCCTCGATCACGTCGACGCCGAGGCCGTCGAGCACCCCGGCCACCCGCAGCTTGTCGGAAACCGTCAGGTCCAGCCCGACCTGCTGCGAGCCGTCGCGCAGCGTGGTGTCGTAGATCTCGACCCGGTCCCCCGCCAGCCTGCGGGGAGCTACCTCAGGCTCAGTCATGCCCCTGCCTCCTCGAGCGCCGCCAGCAGCGCCTTGTCCCACTCCGCCGTCGACGCCGGGGCCCCGGCCGCCAGCACCGAGGAGACCGCGGTATCCAGGTCCGCGCCCGCCTCGGGCTGGCCCAGGTGGGCCAGCATCAGCGCGGCCGACAGCACCGCGCCGGCCGGGTTGGCCAGGCCCTTCCCCGCGATGTCCGGGGCCGAGCCGTGCACCGGCTCGAACACCGACGGCCCGGTCCGGTCCGGGTTCAGGTTCCCGCTCGGGGCCAGGCCCAGGCCGCCGGTCAGCGCCGCGCCCAGGTCGGACAGGATGTCCCCGAACAGGTTGTCGGTGACGATCACGTCGAACCGCTGCGGGTCGTCCACCATCCACAGGCAGGCCGCGTCCACGTGCGCGTAGCTGAGCTGCACGCCCTGCTCCGCCGCGACCTCGGTGGCCACCCGCTGCCACAGGCTGCCGGCGTGGGTGAGCACGTTGGTCTTGTGGACCAGGGTCAGCCGCCCGCTGCGCCCGGCGGCCAGCTCGGCCGCGTAGCGCACGCACCGGCGGATCCCGGTCCAGGTGTTCAGCGACTCCTCGGTGGCGGTCTCGAACTCGGTCCCGCGGTGCACGGTGCCACCCGCCCCCGCGTACAGGCCCTCGGTGTTCTCCCGGACGATCACGAAGTCCAGGCCGCCGGCCGGGGCCACCGCGTTGGCCACGCCCTCCCGCAGCTTGGACGGCCGCAGGTTGATGTACAGGTCCAGCTCGGCCCGCAGCCGCAGCAGCAGGCCGCGCTCCAGCACGCCGGGCGGCACCTCCGGGCTGCCGACCGCGCCGAGCAGCACGGCGTCGGTCTTGCGCAGCTCGTCCAGGGCCGCGTCGGGCAGCACCTCGCCGGTCTCCAGGTAGTGCCGGGCGCCGAGCGAGTACGGCCGCCAGTCGACCCGGAAGCCGCGCCGCGCCGCGACGGCGTCGACGCAGTTCCTGGCCACCTCGGTGACCTCGGGACCGACGCCGTCGCCGGGTACGTGGGCTACTACGTAGCCGCCATCAAGCTCCGGCATGGCTCAGCCATCCATCTCGTCGGTCGCGGCGTTGAGCCAGCTCATCATCTTCCGCAGCGGCTTGCCGACCTGCTCGATCTGGGCCTTGGTGGCCTCCTCGCGCAGCCGCTGGAAGTTGGGCCGGCCGTTGTCGTCCTCGGCCACCCACTCGCGGGCGAACTCACCCGACTGGATGTCGGCCAGGATCTTGGCCATGGCCTGCCTCGTCGGGTCGGCGATCACCCGCGGGCCGCGGGTCAGGTCGCCGTACTCGGCCGTGTCGCTGACCGAGTAGCGCATCCAGGTCTCGCCGCCCTCGTACATCAGGTCGACGATGAGCTTGAGCTCGTGCAGGCACTCGAAGTAGGCCACCTCGGGCTGGTAGCCCGCGTCGACCAGCGTCTGGAAGCCCGCGTTGACCAGCGCGGTCACGCCGCCGCACAGCACCGCCTGCTCGCCGAACAGGTCGCTCTCGGTCTCCTCGGAGAACGTGGTGACCAGCGCGCCCGCCTTGGTGCCGCCGATGCCCGCGGCGTAGGAGCGGGCCAGGTCCCAGGCCTTGCCGGTGGCGTCCTGCTCCACCGCGACCAGCACCGGGGTGCCCTGGCCGGCCTCGTACTGGCGGCGCACAATGTGGCCCGGCGCCTTGGGCGCGACCATGGCCACGTCCACGTCCGACGGCGCCGTGATGTACCCGTAGTGGATGTTGAACCCGTGCGCGAACATCAGCGCGTCGCCGGCCTTCAGGTTCGGCGCGATGACGTCGGCGTACAGCCGCCGCTGGGTGGTGTCCGGGGTGAGCACCATGATGACGTCGGCCCACGCGCACGCCTCCGCCGGCGTCGCGATGGTCAGCCCCTCCGCCTCGGCGCGCTTGCGCGACCTCGACCCCTCGGGCAGCCCGACCTGGACCTCGCAGCCGGAGTCCCGCAGGCTGAGCGCATGGGCGTGGCCCTGCGACCCGTAGCCGAGTACCGCGACCTTGCGCCCCTGGATGAGGCTGAGATCAGCGTCGTCGTCGTAATACACGGTGGCCATGTCGGCGTGTTCCTCTCGTCTGGATTTCTTCGAATGGGTTTCTTCGAATGGGTTTCTTCGAATCGAATAACAGTGGGGTTCGCGGTCAGGCCGCGGTGCCTACGGCAGCCGGGCCGGCCTCCGCGTCATCGGTGATGGTCTCGGCGCCGCGGGCCAGCGCGATGCGCCCGGTGCGGACGATCTCGGTGGTGCCGTAGTCGTCGAGCATGGCCAGCAGCGCGTCCAGCTTGCCGGGACTGCTGACCGCCTCCAGCACGATCGTCTCCGG
>JBOHCO010000719.1:0-2698 GCA_050698895.1 Streptosporangiaceae bacterium | reverse complement strand
CATGAAACCAATGGTACGCAGTCCGGAGGCTGTGGGCAACGAGATAAAAATGCGGTCGCTGAGCACGCCAAAGAGATGGAGTCCTGGCAGGTCAGGCTGGGAGTCCTGTATTAACGATTGCTTACGGGACTGGCGAGCCGGTGTCCCGCGGCCGAGGCGACTGGCAGCGTTCGTCCGGTGAGCGAACGGATTCGGGTCACCGGAGCGGCGCTGGCGGCGGCGGCGCTGGCGGCCATCATCCTGCTCAGCGTCCGCCACTACCCCGGCCTGGCCCCGTTCCAGCCCCTGGCCCTGAACGTGGGGCTGTGGCCGGTGTTCGCGGTCGGCGCCTGGCTCGTGCTGCGAGTCCCGGCCCGGCGCGCGGTCCCGCTGATCCTGCTGGGCGGCATCGCGATCCAGCTCGCCGCGCTGGCCGGCCCGTCGCTGGGCAGCACCGACCTGTATCGCTACATCTGGGACGGTCGGGTACAGGCCGCGGGCATCGACCCCTACCGCTACGCGCCGGGCGCGCGGCAGCTCGTCAGCCTGCGCGAGGAGTACCTATGGCCGCGCGACGGCCAGTACTGCGTGGGCTACAACGGGCCCACCTCGCGGCTGAGCCAGGTCGCCGCGCCGCCCCCGGGCCGCCCTCCGTCCGCCCTCGAACCCGGCTGCACGCGGATCAACCTGCCCAGCGTGCACACCATCTATCCGCCGGTGGCCGAGGCCTACTTCACCGCCGTGGACGAGTTGTCGCCGGCCGGCGCCGGCTCGCTGCCGATCCAGGCTGCCGGGGCGCTGTGCGCCATTGCCACCAGCTTCCTGCTGGTCGGCGGGCTGCGGCGGCTGGGCCGCGACCCGCGACTGGCCGTGCTCTGGGCCTGGTGCCCGGTCGTCGGCTTGCAGGCGGGCAACGGCGCGCACATCGACGTGCTGGCCGCCTTCCTGACCGCGGTAGCCTTGCTGACCCTGGCCCGGCCGGGCGGCCGGCTGCGCACGGCGAGCGGCGGCCTGCTGCTCGGCCTGGCCATCGCGACCAAGATCACCCCGATCCTGGCCGGGCCCGCGGTGCTGCGCCGGCGGCCGGCGACGGTGATCGCAGCCGCCGCCGGGGCCACCGGCGCGGTGTACCTCCCGCACCTGCTGGCCGTGGGCCATCGGGTGATCGGCTTCCTGCCCGAGTACCTGGCCTCCGACGGCTACACCAACGGCCATCGCTTCCAGCTGCTCCTGCTCGTACCCGGCAAGTGGGCCACCGTCGCCGCGGTGGCCGTGCTGGCCACGGTCGGCCTGGCCGTGCTGCGCCGCGCCGACCCCGACCAGCCCTGGCGCGGCGCGCTGGTGATGACCGGCGCGGCGCTGGCCGTGGCCACCCCGTCGCTGTTGTGGTACTCGATGATTCTCGTCGCCCTGGTCGCGCTGGACGGTCGGGCCGAGTGGCTGGCGCTGGCCGCGGCCCGGTACTTCACGCCCACCCACCCATTGCCGCACGTCCGGCTGGCCGACGCGGCCGTCCTCGGCTACGGCGCCGCGGTGCTGATCATCTTCGCGGTCTGGCTGATCCGCCGGGCCAGGCGCGCAGCCGCACCGGAGGTGACGGTGCCGGATGTGATGGCGCCCGAGGTGATCCACGAGCCGCTCGCGCGGGCCGCCGAGCCCGAGGTGAGCTCGGCCCCGGCGCCGGCTTCGGCGACCGCCCGCACCTAGCCCGGGGCTGGCCCGGTTGTGAAGGCCCCTACGCCGGGTGGCTAATGCCGAGATCGCCCGCGGTCGGGCCGATGACTATGACCGCCGGGTTGCTGATCTCGGGCGCCTTGTCCGGGTGGGCCAGTTCGGCCAGCGTGCCGCGGTGCACCCGCTGCCGGGCCGCGCCGGCCCGCTCGACGCAGGCGGCCGGGGTGGTCTCCGCCCGGCCGCAAGCGATCAGGTGGGCCGCGATGGCCCGCAGGTTGCGCACGGCCATCAGCAGGACCAGGGTGTCCGGCCCGGCAGCCAGCGCGAGCCAGTTCACCCGACTGTCCGGATGCTCGGGCGGGAGGTGCCCGGATACGACGCAGAACGACTGGCCGAGGTCGCGGTGGGTGAGCGGGATCCCGGCCAGCGTCGGCCCGGCAGTCACGCTGGACAGCCCGGGGATGACCGTGCACGGGATGCCGGCCGCCGCGCAGGCCGCGGCTTCTTCGCCGCCCCGGCCCAACACGAAGGGGTCGCCGCCCTTGAGGCGGGCCACCTGTCGTCCGGCTCGGGCATGCTCGACCAGGACGTTGTTGATCTGGTCTTGGCTGAGCTGCTGGGCGCCGGGGGCCTTGCCGGCGTCGATGACCAGCACGCCGGAGTCTAGTTCGCGGATCAGGCCGGGATCGGCCAGCCGGTCGGCGACCACCACGTCGGCCCGGTGCAGAGCGCGCCAGCCGCGCAGGGTAATGAGGTCCGGGCCGCCGGGGCCCGCGCCGATCAGCGTGACATTCCCGGTGGCTGACTCCTGGCTGGCGTTGTGTGCGGCGGTTGCGGCCTGTGCAGCTGGTGTGATCCGACTTGCTGGTGTGACACCGGCCGGGGCCGCTGAGTTCGCGCGCGCGTCGGGCGCAACATGATGGTTGTTGCTCTCACGTTGTTCTAGCGACGTGACAGCAACAACCACGTCGTTCGAGCGGGTGCCGCGGGTGCCGCGGGCGGCGTGGGCGGTCTGGGCGGCCCGGGCGGCCCGGGCGGCCTGGGC
>JBOHCO010000718.1:0-3987 GCA_050698895.1 Streptosporangiaceae bacterium | reverse complement strand
CCCATGGACTTCGCCACCGACGCGGACATCGCCGCCGAGCGGGCCATCCTGGACGTGCTCCGCGACGCCCGCCCGGCTGACGGCTACCAGGGCGAGGAACTGGGCGCGTCCGGCCGCGCGTCCGCCGACCGGGTCTGGCTCATCGACCCGCTGTGCGGAACGCTGAACTTCGCCGCCCAGACGCCGCTGCTGGCCGTCAACGTGGCCCTGCGCACCGCCAGCAACGTTGAGGCCGCGGCCGCCGCCGGCCCGCTGGCCGGCGAGGTGTTCTGGACCGACGGGCAGCACGCGTTCGTGCGCCGCGAAGGTACCGACCAGGCGCTCGCCCCGTCGGCGGATACCCGGCTGGTCGACGTCAACCTCGACCCGCCGTTTCCCGGCGCCGAGCAGTTCCTGGCCGCCCGGATGCTGGCCGAGCCGGCCTTCATGACCGCCTTCCGGCCCCGGGTCAGCTCCACGACCCTGGCCCTGGCCTGGGTCGCCGCCGGCCGGCGGGCGGCGTACGTGACCGACGGCTACCTGCGCGACAACGTTCACTTCTCGGCCGGCATCGCGCTGGGCCAGGCGGCGGGCTGCGTGATCACTGACCTCCGCGGCCAGCCGGTGCACGCCGGACCCGGCCTGATCGCCGCCGCCGACGCCCCGACCCACGCCGCGCTGATCGAGATCATCGCCCGGCAGCCCCGCGACTGACCAGGCGATCGCCTGTGGATGCCCCGTTGCCCAGGATCCGGCAGTTGTGGGTGTCCCGTAGGTAACCCTCCTGTGTACCCAATGGGACACCCACGACCATGATCACCGGGGGCCCGCGCGTTCTGCTCGGCCCACTCGGCGACCGGAGCCGAGCCGGGCCAGGGATGGCCGCCCCGAGCACCGTCCAGGCCGCGACCTGCGTCCCGCCCACGCCGCCAGTGGCCGTGCTCCGGCTGGACTGCGCGGTGGTGACGGTGTCGGCCGTCCCGTCCGGGCAGCCGTCGATGGCGCGCCAGAACGCGGTCCGCTCGCGCATGATCGACCCGCCGGTACCCGGATGGTTGCCGTGCAGGACCAGCACCAGGCGGATCTCGCCCCGGGTGCCGGGCGGCCGCCGCAGCGCGAAGCTGCGCGCCCGGCCGCCGACGGTCAGCTCGGCTGACACCACGCCACGGTCATCGGCCATGCCTAGGCCAGGCCGGTGGCGTGCTGCGGCGTGTCGCCGGGCGGGTCATCCGCGATGGCCTGGGCTCGAAGCCGGGCGAGCACGTCGGGGGACAGGTCGCGCTCGGCGGCGTCGACGACCCCGAGGTCGGCCCGTGCGTGCAGCTCGGCCGCGGCGACCAGCAGGTTCACGACCGGGGATCCGGCGGCCGCCCTGGCGTCGGCCAGGCTGCGCAGCTCCCGGAGCAGGTGGGCCCGCTGGCGGCGCAGCACGTCGGCCAGCATGGCCGGATCCCCGGCCTGGGCCGCGGCCATCACCTTGAGGAAGAAGTCGTCCCGGTAGCCGCGGGTGCGCACGCTGGGCTCGGTCAGCCAGCGGTCCAGCTCGGCCCGGCCGGCCGGGGTGATCCGGTGGACCAGGCGGTCGGGCTTGACCGGCTGGGGCTGGCGCTCGGAGTCAATCAGGCCGTCCCTGGCCAGGCGGTCGAGGATCTGGTAGAGGTGGCCGATGTTCAGCCCGCCCCACTGGTCGCCCACCGACTGCTCGAAGCTACCCTTCAGCTCGTAGCCATGGGCCGGCTTGGCCGCGAGCAGGGCCAGCACGGCGTGATGCAGAGGCATACGGCGCTCTCCCGGACGGACCGCATCACGATGCGATCTCGGCTTACATTGTCGCTAGGTAGTACCTTGCATTGGCACTAGGTAAGGGTCAGAGTAGTCACATGTCCCGGACGGCGCCACGTGACCGGGTGAGATGGCAGTCGGAGGTGGCCGGCGGTGAGCAGGCTGGCCTGGTCGCAGCTCAGGTTCCGGGCCGGCCGGGCGCTGGCGCTGCTGCTCGGCATGCTCGTCGCGGCCACGGCGTTCACAGTGCTCACGGCCGCGGCCCGGACCGCGCAGGTGCGCACGATCGGCGCGGTGCGCGCCCACTTCCGCCCGGCCTACGACATCCTGGTCCGCCCGCGCGGCGCGCGCAGCCGCCTGGAGTCGGCCACCGGCACCGTCCAGCCGGACTTCCTGTCGGGCATCTACGGCGGGATCAGCATGGCCCAGTGGCACCAGATTCGGCACCTGCCCGGCGTGCAGGTGGCGGCGCCGATCGCCATGGTCGGGTACGGCTTCATGAACGCCGACTTCCCGGTCTGGCTGCCGCGCGCCGACGTGGCCCGGCCCGGCCGGCAGCTCTACCGGGCCAGCACGACCTGGGTCAGCGCGAACGGCGCCAGCCGGATCCGCCAGCCCCCGACCTACGTCTACGTCACGCCGGACCGGGTGCACACCGCCGCCTCGACCGGCGCGGCCACCGAGACCGTGCCGGGCGGATCGAAGGTCACCACCTGCCCGGCCCTCAGGCCGACCGCCGACCCGTTCAGCCCGGCCACGCTGACGATGTCCTGGTGCTGGTCCAAGGTCAACGGCCTGGGTGAGAAGGGGCAGCTCATCTCCCCGGACCTGATGGGCCGGCCGGGCTTCGGCGTGGACTGGCAGTTCCCGATGCTGATCGCCGCGGTGGACCCGGTCGCCGAGGCTCGCCTGGACGGCCTCAGCCACGCGCTGACCTCGGGTGACTACCTGCCGGAAACCTACCCCGGCGTGTACGACGGCGTGGACTACCGGCCGGGCGGCCCGTTCCCGGCGCTGGCCGCGGCGGACAGCGGCGTCGGCGAGTACTCGGTGACCCGGGTCCAGCAGCTGGCCGCGCCCGCAGCGCCGCCGGTGCTGAATCAGGCCACGATGAGCCGGGATCTGGCCCGGCCCGGCCGCCCGGTGCCCGGCACGACGATCACGGCCCGGCAGGCCTACCAGTACCTGCTGCGCCGGATGCGCAGCCGGCTGGGGCGCCTGGTCAACGCCGTGCAGGCCTACTGGTCGGTCGGCCCGGTGCGCTACCGGCGCGGTCCGGGCGGGGACCTGGTCCCGGCGACGGTCCGCAACCCGATCTCGATCTGGCGGCTGCCCGGCGCGGGGATCTTCTATGCGCCGCTGGACAACGCCGGCCCTCAGTACCGGACGGTGCGCGAGCACGCGCATGTCATCAGCAGCACGCTGCCGGTGCCGATCATGACCGGGACGTTCAGCACGGCGAAGATCCAGGCCTTCGATCCGCTGTCCCGCGTCCCGCTCGGGCCCTATGAGCCGACGGCCGCGGCGCCGGCCGACGCGGCCAGCCGCCACGCGCTGGGCGGCTCTGACCTGCTGCCCAGCCTCAACCTCGGCGGCTACGTGAGCCCGCCGGTCCAGCTGATCACCACGATGGCCGCGCTGCCCTCGCTGGAAGGCCGCCAGTACGGTGGCGGCGCCCGGCTGGCCCAGGCCCCGATCAGCGTGATCCGGGTCCGCGTCGCCGGCGTCACCGGCCCGGACCCGGCCTCGCTCAACCGGATCAGGGAGGTCGCCGAGCAGATCGAGGTCCGCACCCACCTGACCGTGGACATCGTGGCCGGGTCGTCCCCGTCGCCGACCACCATCTCGCTGCCGGCCGGCTCGTTCGGCCGGTCGCCGCTGCTGCTGACCGAGGACTGGGTCAGGAAGGGCGTCGCGGTCACGATCCTGGACGCGGTCGACCGCAGCAGCGTGGTGTTGTTCGTGCTGATCCTCGTGGTCTGCGCGCTGTTCGAGGCCGCGCGCTCATCGGGGCGGTCAGCCTGGCCGTCGGCGTGGCCGCGCTCACCCTGCTCATCTCGATCACGCTGGCCTTCCGCGGGCTGGTCGCCGGCACGCTGCTGGGCCGCTTCGTGACGGTCGAGGTCCGCGGGGTGGACTACGTCGCGGTCGCGGCTACGGTCATCCTGGGCGTGCTCGCGGTGGCCGACGCCCTGCTCATCAGCATCACCGAGCGCGCGTCTGAGC
>JBOHCO010000717.1:0-2941 GCA_050698895.1 Streptosporangiaceae bacterium | reverse complement strand
GTGCTCGGGCTGGCGGGCGGGCCGCCGGCCAGCCGCCGGGCACGGACGGTGGCCCGGATCCTCGGCGTGCGGCAGCTGGCCCAGGCCGCCGTGTCCGGGCGTGCCATGGCCCCGGACATCGGGACGGAGGACCGCGCGGCGCTGCTCACGCTGGGCGCGGTGGTTGACACGCTGCACGCGGCGTCGATGCTGGGCCTGGCCGTGCTCGACCCGCCCCGGCGGCGGGCCGGGCTGGCCGACGGGCTCATCGCCCTGGCCTTCGCGGCCGACGCGCTGGGCCGCCGGCCGTAACCCGGAGTCACGCGCAGCCGGGAGTCACGTGTAGCCGGGTCAGGTCAGCCAGGCGGGAGCGTCGGCGACGGCCGGGAATCCGGTCCAGCGCAGGGCCGGCGGGAGATGCGCGGCGTCGTTGAAGCTGATCAGCTCGGGTGGCGAGGCCGGCGGGCAGGCCACCACGGACAGGCCGGCGTTCATCTGGTTCAGGCCGAGCCAGCGCCAGGACGGTCCCCGAGAGCGTGGCTGACGAGCCGCCCGATCAGGAAGTTGTGGGTCACGACCAGCTCGTGGGTATCGCTGCCCTCCGCGCCCGCCTGCAGGAACTGCTCGATCGCGGCGCTGGCCAGCCGCGCCCCGTGGCGCGTTCCGCGGCGGATCGGGCCTCATCCCGGCATGCCTGATCCCTACATGCCGCGACCCTGCTCGGGCGCGGCGCTCCAGCCGCGCTGCTCGGGCACGAAGCCCAGCTCGCCTTCGGGCCCGTCGTCGGTGCGGTTGACCAGGCCGTGGCTGACCAGGTTGCCGAGCGCGTGGTCCAGCGCCGCGCCGTCGACGTCGGTGACGGCCGCGATCTGGCCGCGGGTGAGCGGGCGGCCGGTGTACTCGAGGGTCGCGATGGTCTCGTAGACGTAGGTGTCGACGTCAGTCAGGCTCTGGGTGTCCTGGTGAGCTCGTCCGCTATCGGCGGCCATGACCGCACCTCCCGGAAACATCGGGTTATTGCCCTTGCGGGCAGCTCGGATCTTTCTCAGCCATCGCTACCCCCCGTCGTCTCGGCTACGCGGGCCGCGGGCCGCCTTGTTTGGGATGATCCCACGGGGTAGCGGATGCAGAGTTCGTTTCTGAGAGGAGCTAACCCCCCATGGCTGCACCTACGGTTGCCGATTTCCTGCTCGAGCGGCTGCGGGCCTGGGGCGTGGACAAGGTGTTCGCGTTCCCCGGCGACGGAATCAACGGAATCCTGGCCGCCTGGGGCCGGGCGGATAACGATCCTAAGTTCGTGCAGGCCCGGCATGAGGAGATGGCGGCGTTCGAGGCGGTCGGCTACGCCAAGTTCACCGGGCGCGTCGGGGTCTGCATGGCCACCTCGGGGCCCGGCGCGATCCACCTGCTCAACGGGCTGTACGACGCCAAGCTGGACCACGTCCCGGTGGTGGCGATCGTCGGGCAGACCAGCCGGTCGGCCATGGGCGGCTACTACCAGCAGGAGGTCGACCTGCTCAGCCTGTTCAAGGACGTCGCCAGCGAGTACGTGCAGATGGTGACGGTGCCCGAGCAGCTGCCCAACGTGCTGGACCGCGCCATCCGGGTGGCCATGACCGAGCGCGCGCCGACGGCGGTGATCATCCCCTCCGACGTGCAGGAGCTGGCCTACTCGGCCCCGACGCACGCGTTCAAGATGGTGCCCTCCAGCATCGGCATGGACTGGCCCACGGCGGTACCCGGCGACGAGGCCATCGGCCGGGCCGCCGAGGTGCTCAACGCCGGGAGCAAGGTCGCCATCCTGGCCGGCCAGGGCGCCCGCGGGGCCCGGTCCGAGCTGACGCAGGTGGCCGAGCTGCTCGGTGCGGGCGTGGCCAAGCCGCTGCTGGGCAAGGACGTGCTGTCCGACGAGCTGCCCTACGTCACCGGCTCCATCGGCCTGCTGGGCACCCGGCCCAGCTACGAGATGATGAAGGGCTGCGACACGCTGCTGGCGGTCGGCTCCAGCTTCCCCTACACCCAGTTCCTGCCCGAGTTCGGCCAGGCCCGCGGGGTGCAGATCGACATCGACGGCAAGTTCATTGGCATGCGCTACCCCTACGAGGTCAACCTGGTCGGCGACGCGGCGGCCACGCTGCGCGCGCTGATCCCCCACCTGGAGCGCAAGACCGACCTGGCCTGGCGGCGCGAGATCGAGGAGCACGTGGCCCGGTGGTGGGAGGTCATGGAGGCCGAGGCGATGGTCGAGGCCGACCCGGTCAACCCGATGCGGCTGTTTCACGAGCTGTCGGCCCGGCTGCCGCACGACGCGATCGTCGCCGCCGACTCCGGCTCGTCGGCCAACTGGTACGCCCGCCAGCTGCGCTTCCGCGGCGAGGTGCGCGGCTCGCTGTCGGGCAACCTGGCCACCATGGGGCCCGGCGTGCCGTACGGGATCGGGGCCAAGTTCGGCCACCCGGACCGGCCGGTGATCGTCTTCGAGGGCGACGGGGCCATGCAGATGAACGGCCTGGCCGAGCTGATCACCATCAAGCACTACTGGCGCGAGTGGGCCGACCCGCGGCTGATCGTGGCCGTGCTGCATAACGACGACCTCAACCAGGTCACCTGGGAGATGCGGGCCATGGAGGGCGCGCCCAAGTTCACCGAGTCGCAGACGCTGCCCGACGTGGACTACGCGGCGTTCGCGACCAGCCTGGGCCTGGAGGGCATCGCCGTGGACAAGCCCGGCGACATCGGCCCGGCCTGGGACCGGGCGCTGGCCTCCGACAAGCCGTCGGTGCTCGACGTGCGCACCGACCCCAACATCCCGCCCATTCCGCCGCACGCCACGTTCGAGCAGGCCCGCGACGCGGCCAAGGCGATGCTCAAGGGCGACGAGGACCGGCGCGGCGTCATCGTGGAGGGCATCAAGACCAAGGTCCAGGAGTTCCTGCCGCACAGCGACAAGCAGGTGCAGGAC
>JBOHCO010000716.1:0-2340 GCA_050698895.1 Streptosporangiaceae bacterium | reverse complement strand
GGACAGGGTCTCGGCCAGCGCGTTGGCGTGCCCGGCGATCCCGGTGAACTCCAGCAACTCCATGGCATGCCGCCGGTCGGCGGGCCCGCCCGCCCTGGCCAGCGGGTTGCGCACGCCGTGCCGGTGCTGGCCGGCCACCAGCATGTTCTCCATGACGGTGAGCCGCGGGAAGATCCGGCTGAGCTGGAAGGTCCGGCCGATGCCGAGGCCGAAAACCTTCTGGGGCGATGCGTTGGTGATCTTCACGTCGCGGGAGTAGACCTGCCCCGCGTCCAGCCGCTCGTAGCCCGTCATCACGTTGAACAGGGTGGTCTTGCCAGATCCGTTCGGGCCGATCAGCCCGGTGATGCTGCCCTCGGCCACCTCCAGCGTGGCGTCGGTGAGCGCCTGCACGCCGCCGAAGGACTTGGCCACGTGCTCGGTGCGCAGCAGCGCGGTGCTCATCTGCCTGCCTCCTTGCCCCGCCCGGCCGCGGGCTGCGGCACGGCCTGCTCCCCCGGGGGCGCGGCGGTCGCCGGGAGGTGGCCGGCCTGGCGGCTGCGCCACTTCGAGATCCGCTCGCCGGTCGTGGGGATGACACCCCGCGGTACCAGCAGGATCACGGCCAGGAACAGGGCGCCGAGCAGGATCTCGCTCAGGTAGTCGTTGTTGAGCTGTACGGTCAGGTACTGCTGAGCGGGCTCGATGATGATCGCGCCCAGCACCGGCCCGGCCACCGTGCCCAGGCCGCCAAAGAACGCCATCACCGCCACCGCCAGGTCAAACAGCGGGTCGAAGATGAACTGCGGTACGGCCTGGCCGATGAAGTAGTAGAACAGCCCGCCGATCATCCCGGTGATGAACGCCGAGATCACCAGCGCCGACAGCTTGACCCGCAGGGTCTTCACGCCCAGGCCCCTGGCCCGGTCCTCGTCGTCGCGGATGGCCCGCAGCTGGAGGCCGAACCGCGACCCGCGGATGAGCCAGCTCAGGCCGACGGTGAACGCCGCGATGATCAGCGCGATGTAGTAGAAGGGGTTGTTGTAGGTGGCCGCGTCCCAGTTCAGGATGGGCGCGATGATCCCCGATGAGCCGCCGGTGAAGCCGAAGTTGAAGGCCATCAGCTGGAAGATGAAGAAGATGGCGATCGTGATCACGACGAACGTGTGCCGCCGCGCCCGGAGGGCCACCAGGCCGAACGGGATGGCGACGATCGCGCCGGCCACCGCGCCCAGCGGCATCAGCCAGAACACCGCGTCGCCGCTCAGCTTCCAATGCTGGGCCAGGATGGCGACGGTGTACGCGCCGGTGCCGAAGAACACCGCATGGCCGAGCGAGAGGTAGCCAGAGAACCCGGAGAAGATGTTCCACGCGGCGGCCGCCGCCACGAAGATCATCGTCTCCACGCCGATCGTGGTCGCCAGCCCGTTGGTGATGACCACGGGGAACAGCGCCGCCAGGGCCAGCACGACCACAGCGGTGACGGGCTGCCAGATCGCCTCCCGCTTCACTGGGCGCGCACCGGCTGGCGGCCGAACATCCCGGTCGGGCGGACGGTGAGGACGATCACCAAGGCGAGGTAGAAGACCACGATGGCCCAGTTCGGTGACCAGATGTCCACGAGCGACTCCAGCGTGATCATGAAGACGGACGCGACGAGCGCGCCCCCGATGCTGCCCAGGCCGCCGAGGATGACGATGGCCAGCAGCCGGGATATGAGGTCATACCCGCTGTTGGGGGTGAAGCCGCCGCTGGTGGCGCCGAACACCATGCCGCCGGCCGCGGTCACCGCGACGCCGATGGCGAAGGTCAGCCCGGCCACCCTGTTGACCTGGATGCCGATCAGCCGGGCCGCCGTCTGGTCCTGCATGGTGGCCCGGACGCTGCGGCCGAACTTGGTCCGGTACAGCAGCAGGTACAGGCCGATGACCAGGGCCACGGCCAGGATGAACCCGTACACGTAGATGTCGGACAGGTAGAACCCGAAGACCCGGAAGCTCGAGGTGACGTACGAGGCCTGCAGTGTCTCCTCGTTCGCGCCGAAGATCCAGTAGAGCACGCCCTCGATGATGATGGCGACCGCGTAGCAGGCCAGGAGCGACATCGAAGTCCGCTCCCGGCCGCGCAGCGGCCGGATGAAGGCCCAGTAGATGCCGAGCCCGAGTATGAACATGGCCGGGACCGTGACCAGCAGACCGAGGAACAGGTCGATGTGCAGGTGCACAGAGAGCACATAGCTGAGATAGGCGCCGGTCACCACGAGGATGCCCTGCGCGATATTAATGATGTCGAGGACGCCGAATATCAGCGTCAGCCCGACGGCCATCAGTGCGTAGACCCCGCCTTCGAGAATTCCGTCGG
>JBOHCO010000715.1:0-4864 GCA_050698895.1 Streptosporangiaceae bacterium | reverse complement strand
CCGGCCCAGGTGACCGCGTACCGGAACAGGACGAGCAGCGCGAACGCGGCCGCGGTGCCGGCGGCGCCGTGGTGTGCGCGCCAGCCGACCAGCAGGCCCATCCCGGCCATGATCGCCAGGCCGAGCGCTCCGGTGACGATGTCGGCTCCGGCCCGCCCGAAGGGCACCGCCAGCCTGGCCATCGGCATTGACCGGAACCGGTCCATCACGCCCCGGCTGATGTCGGTGGCGATGCCGGTCAGCGTGGTCATGACGCCGGTCACGGAGGTCATGACGAACAGCCCTGGTATCAGGTACTCGCGGTAGTTCCCGCCGCCGGGGACCGTGATGGCGCTGCCGAACACGTACCCGAACAGCACGACCATGATCGCCGGGAACACGAGCGCCCCGATCAGTTCGCCTGGTTCGTAGCGCCCGTGGGCGAGCTCGCGCCGCATCACGGTCACGCCGTCGGCCAGCGCCCAGCGCAGTCGCTGCCAGCCAGCCGGGCGGGAGACCGGAGAGCTGTATGCCGCCATCACGCGTTCACCTTGGCGGCCTGCCCGGTCAGGCTCAGGAACACCTCGTCCAGCGTGGACCGTCGCAGCGCGACGTCTTCGACCGCGACGCCGGCGCTGTCGAGTTCCCGTACCAGGTCTGTCAGGGGGACGGCGCCGGTACCCACCGCGGCGCCCGCCCGGCGCTGGTCCGGCTCGACTGCCGCCGTGTTGCCGGTGATGTTCTCCAGGACCCGGCCGGCCGCCGGAAGCGTGGCGGGGTCCCGCACGACGACATCGAGCCGGCTGCCGATGGCGGCCTTCAGCTCATCGGGGGTCCCGCTGGCGATGACCCGCCCGGCGTCCACCACCGCCACGCGGTCAGCGAGGTGGTCGGCCTCGTCCAGGTACTGGGTGGTCAGCAGCACGGTGGCGCCGTCGGCCACCACCCGCCGGATGGTTTCCCAGACCTGGTTGCGGGCCCGCGGGTCCAGCCCGGTCGTCGGCTCGTCCAGGAACAGCACGTCCGGGTCGCCCAGCAGGCTGGCGGCCAGGTCGAGCCGGCGGCGCATGCCGCCGGAGTAGGTCTTGACGGCCCGCTTAGCTGCGTCGGTCAGCTCGAACCGCCCGATCATCTCCCTGGCCCGGCCGCGGGCGGTCAGGCGGCTCAGGCCCAGCAGCCGCCCGATCATGATGAGGTTCTCGGTCCCGGTCAGCTCGTCGTCCACCGAGGCGAACTGGCCGGTCAGGGCGATGAGCTGGCGCACCTCCACGGCCCGGTCCACCACGTCGTAGCCGGCGATCCGGGCCCGGCCGCCGTCCGGCCGCAGCAGCGTGGACAGGATGCGCACGGCGGTGGTCTTGCCCGCCCCGTTCGGGCCCAGCAGGGCCAGCACCTTGCCGGCCGGCGCGGCGAAGTCCACCCCCGCCAGCGCCCGGGTAGTGCCGAAGCGCTTGGTCAGCCCCTCGGCCTCGATCACGTCTGTCATGCCAGCCTCGCTTGTCGCACGTTGTCGTTGATGCGACCAGGCTGGCCGAGCGCGCTGACAGCGCTCCGTCAGCTCGCTGACAGTCCGGTGATGCCCCGCCGTTACGCGGCCGGCGGGGCGGCCGGGCCGGCCGGGCCGGCCGGGTCGGGCAGCTCGTCGAAGTAGGCGGCGGGCGTGGTCCCGGTCTCCCGGCGGAAGGCGGCCACGAACGCGCTGGCGCTCTCGTAGCCGGCCCGGCGAGCCACCCCCGAGATGGGGTGCCCGCCGGCCAGGGCGGGCAGCGCGGCCTGGAGCCGGGCCAGCACCCGCCAGCGGCCGAAGGTCAGGCCGGTGCCGGCCACGAACGCCCGGGCCAGGGACCGCCCGCTCGCCCCGGCCAGCCGGCCCCACTGGTCCAGGGTCCGGTGATCGTCGGGGTTGGCGGCCAGGGCCTGGGCCACCTGCCGGGCCGGGCCCGGCGGCGGGAAGCGCAGCTCGATGGTGGCCATGGTCACCGGCTCCAGCAGGCCGGCCAGCACCGCCTCGGCGTGCGCGCGCTGGTCGGCGGCCAGGTCGTCGCTCTCCAGGTAGCCGACGAGCTCGGCCAGCAGCCGGGTCGCGGCGACCGGGGTGGCCTCGGGCCAGCTGACCAGGCACTGGGCGGGGCTCAGATAGGCCGACCGCATCACGGCGGTGCCGCTGGACCTGGTCTCGTGCCGCAGCCCGGCCGGGATCCACAGCGCCCTGGTCGGCGGCAGCACCCAGGTGGCGGTGTCGGTGAGCACGGTCAGCACACCGCTGGCCGCCCAGGCGAGCTGGTGGTCGATGTGGGCGTGCCAGTCGAAGACGAAGCCCGCGGGCATCGGGAACGTGGCGACCTGCACGGCGGGCGCATCACCTCGCCGCGACCCGGCGCAGTGCCGGTCGTCGGAGGGGTGTCCTTCTGGCGACACAGCCTGGCAGCCTACGCCCTTGGCCGGCGCCGGACGAGATCCTAGCGTCGGCGCCATGAACATCAACCACGAGAAACTGTGCCCGAGCCCGGAGTGGGCCGAGCACCTCCAGGCCGCCGTCCTGCCCGCCGTGACCTCGGGTGTGGAGCTGGGAGCCGAGATGCTGGAGATCGGGCCGGGACCGGGCGCGGCCACCGACTGGCTGCGGCACAAGGTCGGCCGGCTCACCGCGGTGGAGGTCGACCCGGTGGCGGCCGGCCGGCTGGCCGAGCGGTTCGCGGGCACCAACGTGGTGGTCCGCACCGGCGATGCGACCCGGCTGCCGGACGCCGACGAGTCGTTCGACTCGGTGGGGACGTTCACGATGCTGCACCACATCCCGACCGCGGCGCTGCAGAACCGGCTGCTGGCCCAGGCGTTCCGGGTGCTGCGGCCGGGCGGCGTGCTGGTCTGCTCGGACAGCCTGGCCAGCAACGACCTGCACCACTTCCACGAGGGCGACACCTACAACCCGGTGGAGCCGTCCTCACTGCTCGGCCGCCTCCAGGCGATTGGCTTCGGGTCGGTCACGATCAGGGTGGACGGGGTGCTGTCGTTCACCGCCCGCAAGCCGGCGCCCGACGCCGAGTGAGCCCGGCGGCCGGTCACAGGCGAGCGGAGCGGCCCCAGCCGCGGCTGAGCATGGCGCCCAGCCCGAGCAGGGTCAGCGTCCAGGCCAGCAGGGCCAGCATGAGCAGCGGCAGCGCGGCCGCGGCCAGGCCCAGCACCGCCAGCCCGAAGACGATGGTCGGCGCCCGCGGTGGGCTCGTCGAGCAGCAGCAGCGGCGGGTCGGCGATGAGCGCCGTCGCGGCCTGGGTCCGCCGCTGCTGGCCGCCGGACAGCGGGCCGACGCGCTGGTCGAGCACCTCGGTGAGCCGCAGCTCGGCGGCGACGGCGTCGATGCCGCGGCGCAGCGCGACCCGGCGCAGCCCGGCCAGCGCGCCGAACAGGCTGTTCTCCCGGCCCGCGGTCGCGACCGGCTCGATGCGGGCGGCGGACCTGATCTTCGCGGGCCGGCTGGACGCCGGGATACCGCCCGTCGAGGTGCCCCGGCTCGAGCGGATGGTCAGCTCGTTCATCCTGGGCCACGCCGCGTCCGAGGCGGGCGGCCGGTTCGGCCCCCAGACGCAGGACCCGCGCGACGAGCGCTACCGCCAGCCCGGCCAGGAACTGCCGGCCCACGCCAGGCTGGCCCTCGTGCTGGAGAAGCCGGCCGGCTGGGACGCCGAGTTCGAGGCCAACCTGGACGACCTGGCGCTCATGATCGAGGGCGTGGCCGGCCGCGCCCGCCCCTGACCGCCTGGCCGCCGGCGAAGGCCAGGTCGTTCCAGCCGTCGGCGGTGTCCAGGCCCAGCGGCATGGTCCACTTGGCTTTGCCGCCCTCGTTGGCGTACATGAACGTGCCCTCGGACCAGGCCCCGACCAGCAGGTCCCCCGAGGGCGAGGCGGTCCGCCAGAGCGTGAGGTGCCCGCCGGTGCAGGCGGCGAACTCCCGGCACGGCGAGACCACCGCGTAGTTGGCGGCGGCGCTGTGGCCCAGGGCCAGGACCTGGTGGCCGTGGCCGGGCACGGGCTGGGCGGCCCAGGTCCGGCCCCCGTTCGCGGTCCGGAACAGGGCCGGGCCGTAGGCCCAGCCGACCGAGGTGGTGGCGAAGCGGACCTCGTCCACGCCGACGTCGGCGGGGGTGGCCTGGGTCGCGATCGGGGCCTTGACCGGGCCGGCCAGGCGCCAGCTGGTTCCGCCGTTGCCGGTGGCCAGGGCGTCGGTGCAGCTGCGCTTGCCGCACGGCGCGGCGCCGAGCAGCCGGCCGCGCCTGGCCGACAGCCAGGTCAGCGATGCGGCCTTGAACTTGGCCGGCCCGGAAGCGGTCGGGTGGGCGGGGGCCGAGGCCGGCGGGCAGGCGCGGCCAGCGCCGCGGCCGGGACGCTGGCGACGACGCCGGCGGCCAGGGCGACCGCGGCGGCGGGCCGGAGGTATCGGGCGGACAGGTGCATGAAACTCCCTCGGATTCAGGCCGGTCTGCCGACGGCCGTTATGGGGGGGTGGCGGGAACTTCCTATGTTTCGGAATCTGTGCCTGTTTCGAAATCCGGGCCGGATCTGCGGGACAGGCTCAGATGCGGACGAGCTTCCAGTGCTGGCCGCCGTCGCGGGTCACGTAGAGCTGGCCCAGGTTGGCGGCGAACGTGTTCACCGGCCCGTAAACGGCCCAGGCCACCTGGCGGCTGGTGAAGGCCAGGTCGTCCCAGCCCGCGCCGCCGTCACCCAGGCCGAGGACCATGGACCACTTGGTCTTGTGACTGTCGTTCAGGTACATGAACGTGCCGTCTGACCAGGCCCCGACGAGCAGGTTCCCGGTCGTCGAGGCGGCCAGCTCGGCCTCGATGCCCAGCGGTCCGGTGGTCCCGGCCTTGGTGTCGGTCCGGC
>JBOHCO010000714.1:0-1558 GCA_050698895.1 Streptosporangiaceae bacterium | reverse complement strand
GTCGCCGGCCGAGCGCGCGCTCATCGAGGCGGTGGCCGCCCGCTACCCGAGCGCCGAGCCGGCCGGCGACTGCATGGCCTGGAACGACGCCTACGCCGACGCCATGCGCGCCGCCTACCGCGCGCATCCCGGTGACCTGGACGTGGCCGTGCTGTTCGCGGACGCGCTGATGAACCTGACCCCGTGGGAGCTGTGGACCCCGGGCGGCGAGCCGGCCGGGCCGGCCACCATCGAGGCCCAGGCGGTGCTGGAGGCGGCGCTGGCCGCGCCCGGCGGCCCGGCCCACCCCGGCGCGCTGCACATGTACATCCACCTGATGGAGCTGTCGCCGCGGCCGGAGGCCGCGCTGGCCGCCGGCGACCTGCTGCGCGACCTGGTCCCGGACGCCGGCCACCTGCGGCACATGCCGACCCACCTGGACGTGCTGTGCGGCGACTACCGAAGAGTGGTGTCCTCCAACTCGGCCGCCATCGAGGCCGACGAGCGGTACCGCGCCGAGCGCGGCGCGATGAACTTCTACACGCTGTACCGGGCCCACGACTATCACTTCAAGATCTACGGCGCGATGTTCGCGGGCCAGTCACGGGCCGCGCTGGCCGCCGCCGACCAGCTCGCCGCGGCCATCCCCGAGGACCTGCTCCGGGTCCGGGTGCCGCCGATGGCCGACTGGCTGGAGAGCTTCGTGCCGATGAGGCTGCACGTGCTGATCCGGTTCGGCCGCTGGGCGCAGATCATCGACACGCCGCTGCCCGCCGACCCGGAGCTGTACTGCGTCACCACGGCCATGACCCGCTACGCCCAGGGCGTGGCCTGCGCGGCGCTGGGCCGGCTGGACGAGGCCGCGGCGCACCGCCGGGCGTTCGCGGCCGCCGTGGAGCGGGTGCCGGAGACGCGCACCCTGTTCAACAACACCTGCCAGGACATCCTGCAGGTGGCCGCGGCCATGCTGGACGGCGAGCTGGCCTACCGGGCCGGGGAGCACGACACGGCCTTCGGGCACCTGCGCCGGTCGGTGGAGCTGGACGACGGGCTGCCCTACGACGAGCCGTGGGGCTGGATGCAGCCCGCGCGGCACGCGCTCGGCGCGCTGCTGCTGGAGCAGGGCCGGGTCACCGAGGCCGCGGCGGTGTACCGGGCTGACCTGGGCCTGGACGACACGCTGGCCCGGTCGTGCCAGCATCCGGGCAACGTGTGGAGCCTGCACGGCTATCACGAGTGCCTGACCCGGCTGGGCCAGCCGGAGCAGGCCGGGATCATCGCCCAGCAGCTCAAGATCGCGGCCGCCTACGCGGACGTGCCGGTCCGCTCGTCCTGCTTCTGCCGTCAGTCCTAGTACGGCAGCAGCCAGGCGGCTGCCCTCTGCGACGAGCCGTCAGCGCCGGCCAGCAGTCGCAGGCCTTCAGCCCGGGCGCAGGCCAGCGTGAACAGGCGGCCGGGCCTGTTAGCGTGACCGGTCATGCGGGAGTCGTATTCGCAGCACGCCCTGCACGAGTTCCTCGCTGGCGTCAGGTCCAGGCGAGGCTGGGATTTTTCGGGCATGAACGTGCTCCGCCAGCCG
>JBOHCO010000713.1:0-1679 GCA_050698895.1 Streptosporangiaceae bacterium | reverse complement strand
GCCGGACCGACACGATGCGGCCGCGGTCGCGTTCGGCCTGGGCCAGGCTCCGAGCGGTCTGCTCGCTGGCGATGGTCAGCGACATGCCGTTCTCATACACCACTGCCCACATCTGGCCCCTCCCCCCCATGCGCTACTCACGGCGCAGACTCGCGGGCGCCCGCCAGAAGGACCACCGCGAGATAAAGCATGCTGTCACACAGTTCGGGTTCAAACGGCCCGAACGTCTCGTTTCGTCACTATGAGTTAAGCAAGGACGATAGGGGGACGCTGCGTCACTGCGGCAAGAGATCGCGGCAGGAGATCCCGTTAGCCCAGGTAGGAGGACAGCAGGGTGCCTCCGGCTGTCAGATCGGCGAGGCGACGGGGACATCGTGAGCGGGCCGCCGAGCGCAGTGCCTAGCGGTGTGGCGAGCACGGTCAGCGCGCCTCGCGCGGCCAGCACCTGAGAGAGCAGCGCGGCGGGCTTCCCGCTGGAACAAGATGGCGGACAGGGCAGGGTAGGGCGCGTACATCAGACCGCCGGTAGCGAAGCAGGCTATCGCGATAACAGGCAGCCGGAGCAGGCCCAGCGGCGCCAGCGCGGCTCCCCAGCCGATGACGGCCGCCACCAGGACCGGCCATGTCGGCCGGCGGCGGGGTCGCGCCGTAGACCACGTTCGGCTCGTCAAGCGCGCAGGCCCCGCCCGATGAACTCGTCGACAATGGTCCTAAAGACGAATCGCGGCCTGGTCACCATCGGCTACCTGGGGCGGAAGCGGCTGATCCGCGAGGACCTGGAACCGCTGCCAGAGCAGCTCGCCCCGGACGAGACAGCCGTCCGGCGCTGCTGCCGCATCTGTGACCCGATAGGGCGACAGTAGTAGGATAGCGGTATGACAGCATCAGCCAAGCGGAAGGTATCGGTCACCCTTGACGCGGACCTCGTCGCCGCGCTGGAAGCCGAGGACGGGACTACGCTATCCGCCGAAGTGAACTCTGCCTTGCGGGCAGAGTTCACCAGGCGCAAGCGTCAGCAGGCCCTGGTTGATCTTCTCGGTCATCTGGCCGAGGACCGAGGAGAGCTGGACACGCCAGAAGACGAGGCCGAGATCGCTCGGTACATGCGTCTGCTTGGCGGTGTCGCGGACGAACCCAGCGGGCTGAGGGCTGGCTGATGCGTTTGGTTCTCGATGCCGAGGCAGTCAATGCGCTGCTTGATCCGAGGCATCCAGCCGAACGCAAGGTCCGACAGGCTATGGAAGCGGCGCGCAGGCTGCGCCGTGAGGTCGCGATCGCAACGGGAACTCTCGCCGAGTTGTACCGTGGAGCCGGACGCAATCAGTCACTGGACGCCCTGCTCGCCAGGGAGTCCGGGGAGGGGCTCCTGCTCCGTGACACTGACCGCAATCTGGCCCGCCTTATCGGGGCCATCCTGGCCGAGGCACGCGCGAACTCCGCGCTGTTCGCCGACGCCCATCCTGTGGCGGTGGCAGTCGAAGCCGGCGGCGGCGTGGTACAGACCGCGGATCCCGATGACCTCGCCCGGCTGGCCGCCCCCTACCGGACAGTAGTCATAGAACAGCTGGCGCGCAGGAAGGGCTCGCCGGACTGAAACCTAGTCCTCGCCTCGGTTCTTCGGCATCGCGGCTGGGGTGATGATGGGCGTCAGCCAAGGCCATGCTGGGCTGTTCGGCCCA
>JBOHCO010000712.1:0-3707 GCA_050698895.1 Streptosporangiaceae bacterium | reverse complement strand
GGGCCCAGCCGCGGCCAGTCGAGCTCGGCCCGGACCGGCAGGCCCTGCGCGGACGGCACCTCCGGCTGCTCGGCCACGTAGCGCAGGTCGTAGGGATAGCCGAGCCCGGCCGCGGTGTGGAACACCTGGGCCGGCCCGGCCAGGTCCAGCAGGTGCACCTGGGGCACCAGCAGAAAGGTGACGATGGTCACGATCTGGTCAGGCCAGCCACGGTGGCGATGGTCGCGAACCGGCCCGCCAGCGCGTACTCGGTGCGGGCCAGCACGTCGGCCACGGGCAGCGTCCGCGGGTCGGCCAGGATCTCGGCCAGGCCGCGGCCGGGCGGGGCGTCGCGGTGCTCGATGGGGGAGGTGGCGGTGGCCTCGGTGACGAACGTGACCTGGTAGCCGAGGTCGGCGGCCACCCGCGCGGTGGTCTCGCAGCACTGCTCGGTCCTGATCCCGCAGATGACCAGCTCGCCGACGCCCCGGCTGGTCAGCAGCTGGGCCAGGTTGGTGGTGGTGAAGGCGTTGTGCGAGCTCTTGGTGATGACCGGCTCGCCGTCGTGCGGGGCCAGCCCGTCCATCAGCCGCACGTGGCCGCGGGCCGGGTCGAACACGCCGCCGGTGCCGGGCTCGGCGTGCAGCACCCACACGACCAGCCCGCCGCGCGCCCGGGCGGCGGTCACCAGGTCGGCCGCCCGGGCGGCGACGGCGGGGTTGGAGATGGCCGCCCAATGCGGCTGCTGCCGGAAGGACTCCTGGACGTCGATGACGATCAGCGCTGTACTCATGGCTCTACTCTGGCCCCGGCCGCCCCTGGTCGTGAAGGCCGCATCACGTCCGGATGCGGACGGATCTGGTCAGCGGCAGACGGTCAGTCCCGGCCGCCGCCGCCGCGGCCGGGTAGATTGACCGTCGCGGAGCGGGCGCTGGGCGGGAGTCGGCATGGGATCGCTGGAGAGCAAGACCGCAGGATCCGGGGACCGGGAGCGGCTGCGGGTGACGTTCGACTCGGCCGCCACGCAGTACCAGCAGGCTCGGCCGGAGTACCCGGAGGCGCTCTACGACGAGCTGATCCGGGCGGCCGGCGCCGGGGCGGGGAGCACGGCGCTGGAGGTGGGCTGCGCCACCGGCAAGGCCACGCTGCCGCTGGCCCGGCGCGGGCTGGCCATCACCGGCCTGGAGATCGGCGCCGCGCTGGCCGCCGAGGGCCGGCGCAACCTGGCCGGCTTCCCGGCCGTCGAGGTGGTGCACGACAGCTTCGAGACCTGGCGGCCGCCCGGGCCGGGGGCCTACGACCTGGTCTTCGCCGCGACCGCCTGGCACTGGATCGACCCGGCGGTCGGCTACCGGCGGGCCAGGGATCTGCTGCGGCCCGGCGGCCACCTGGCCATCTGGGACCAGTGGCACGTGTTCCCCGAGGGCGGCGACCCGATCTTCCGCGAGCTCCAGCCGGTGTACGACGAGATCGGCGAGGGCCTGCCGCCCGGCACGCTGTACGCGCGGCCGGGGGAGTCGCCGGACCGCCGGGCCGAGATCGACGCCACCGGGCTGTTCGAGGACGTGCTGGTGCGCCGGTTCGACTGGGAGGTCAGCTACGACGCCGACGGGTACATCCGGCTGCTGGACACGTTCTCGGGCCACATCGCGATGGCGGAGTGGAAGCGGGAGCGCCTCTACGGCGAGGTCCGCCGTCGCCTGGCCCGCCGCCCCGACGGCCGGCTGCGCAGGCACTGGGAGTCCGTGCTGCACGTGGCCCGCCGCCGCCACGGTGCTGGCTAGGCGCCGGCCACCTCGGTCCGCCAGCTGTACTCGGGCGCGTAGCCCAGCACCCGCCGGGCCTTGTCGATGGACAGCAGCGTGTCGTGCGGCCCGACCTCGTGCTTCCACGGCACGCCGGGGTAGAACTCGGCCATCAGCTCGGCGACCGGCCGGGTCATGACCGTGTCGGCGTTGGCGATGATGAAGATGTCGGCGCCGGTCAGGTCGGCCTCCAGCGCCCGGCGGACGGCCTGGGCCCCGTCGCGGGCGTCGATGTAGCCCCACAGGTTCCACTTGCGCGACGCGGGGTCGTCCTCGAACGACGGGAAGCGCGCGTAGTCGCCGGGCAGCATGACGTTGGAGAACCGCAGCCCGAAGATCTTCATGTCCGGCTCCCAGCGGCAGAACTGCCGGGCCATCTCCTCGCCCACGGTCTTGGACAGCGAGTAGGCCGACTCCGGCCGGGGCGGGTACTCCTCGTCCACCGGGGCGTAGGGCGGCGGGGTGTCGAACGGCAGGCCGAGCACGGTCTCGCTGGACGCCCACACCACGTTGCGGACGCCGAAGTGGCGGGCGGCGGAGAACACGTTGTAGGTGCTCATGGTGTTGTTACGGAACAGCTCCGCGCCCGGCTGCATGCCCGGCGCGGGCACCGCGCCCAGGTGGACCACCGCGTCGATGCCGTGGTGCCGGTCGTCGATGTGGTGGAGCACCTCCATGGCCTGGCCCATGTCGGCCAGGTCGGCCTGCACGAACGGGCTGAGGTCCTCGGCCGGGCGGACCAGGTCCACGCTGGTCACCTGGTAGCCGTGCTCCAGCAGGTGGGTGAGGCAGACCCGGCCCAGCTTGCCGCTGCCGCCGGTCAGCACCACGTGTGTCATTGGCACCTCTCTTGTCGGGATCTACCTGGCGATGATGGCACATCACGGGCGGCCCGGCCCGGCGCGGCGACGGCGCGCGGCCGTGCTCTACTGATGGTGCCGGCCGGCCTTGTCGCGGAGGGTCCCATGCGCGCGTTCGTCATCACCGGGCCACGGGCCGGGGAGGTCCAGGACGTCGAGCCGCCGCAGCCGGCCCCCGGCGAGGTCGTCGTCACTGTCGAGCGGGCCGGGCTGTGCGGGACCGATGTCGAGCTGTTCAGCAGCGACCTGGGCTACCTCAAGACCGGGGAGACCGCCTACCCGGTGCGCATCGGCCACGAGTGGTGCGGGGTGGTCAGCGCGGCCGGCCAGGACGTGGACCCCGGCTGGGTCGGCCGCCGGGTGACCGGGGACACCATGCTCGGCTGCGGCCACTGCCCGCGCTGCCGGGCCGGCCGCCGCCACCTGTGCGAGGACCGCTACGAGATCGGCATCCGCGGCGGCTGGCCGGGCGCGCTGGCCGAGCAGCTGCCCGTGCCGGCCTGGGCCCTGTACGCGCTGCCCGACACCGTGGACGCCCGGCGCGGCGCGCTGGTCGAGCCGGGCGGGAACGCCATGCGCGCCGTGCGCGGCGCCGCCGTGCCGCCCGGCGGGCGGCTGCTGGTGCTCGGCCCCGGCACCATCGGCCTGCTGGTCGCGCAGTTCGCGGCGGCCAGGGGAGCCGAGGTGCACCTGCTCGGCGCGACCAGCCAGTCGCTGCGGTTTGCCGCCGGGCTCGGGTTCAGCCGGGCCTGGACCGCGGCCACGCTGCCCGCCCTGCGCTGGGACGCCGTCGTGGACGCGTCCAACGGGCCCGGCCTGCCCGCCCTGGCGCTGGACCTGGTCGAGCCGGGCGGCCGGGTGGTCTACATCGGGCTGGCCGGCCAGCCCAGCCTGGTGGACACCCGCACCGCGGTGCTCAAGGACATCACCATCGTCGGCGTGCTGGGCGGCTCGGCCGGGCTGGCCGGGGCGATCGAGAGCTACGCCGCGGGCGAGGTCGACCCGCGGCCGCTGATCGCCGCCACCGTCGGCCTGGACCAGGCCGCGAGCGTGCTGGCCGGCG
>JBOHCO010000711.1:0-3268 GCA_050698895.1 Streptosporangiaceae bacterium | reverse complement strand
GCGACCAGCGCCTCTCCGTCGGCCTCGAACCGGGCCAGCAGCCCGGCGGTCAGCAGCGGCTTGGTCTCGGCCAGCCCCTGGGGCGAGGCCTTGCGCAGCGTGTCCAGCACCGCCAGCGTGCCCGCGTCGATGTCCGCCACCGCCTCGGTGATCAGGCCCATGCTGGCCGCGGCCGGCGCGTCGAAGGTCTCCCCGGTCAGGTAGTACCGGCCGGCCGCGCGGGGTGACAGCCGGGGCAGCGTGGTCAGCGAGATGATGGCGGGCGCCAGGCCCAGCCGTACCTCGGAGAACGCGAACGTGGACGCGGGCCCGGCCAGCGCGATGTCGCAGGCGCCGACCAGTCCCATCCCGCCCGCGCGGACATGCCCGTCGATGCTGGCCACCACCGGCTTGGGCAGCGCGATGATCTGACGCAGCAGTCCCATCAGCCGCGCGGTGCCCCGGGCCATCCCGCCCGCGCGGGCCTCGGTCAGGTCGGCCCCGGCGCAGAACGTCGATCCGGTGTGGGTCAGCTCCACCGCCCGGACGCCGTCGTCGGCCGCCGCGGCGGCCAGCGCCTCCTCGAGCTGCGTCATCAGGGCCGCCGACAGCGCGTTGCGGTTGCGCGGTGAGTCCAGCGCGATCCGCGCGATGCCCCGGTCGGCCGAGTAGGCCAGGAGCGCGTCGGTCATCAGACCTTCCCGTCAGTAGGACTTAGGCAGGCCAAGCGAGTTCTGCGCCACGAAGTTGAGGATCATCTCCCGGCTGACCGGCGCGATCCGCGTCGTCCGGCTCAGTGCCAGCAGCGAGGCCACCCCGTACTCCCTGGTCAGGCCGTTGCCGCCGAGCGACTGCACGGCCTGGTCCACGGCCCGGACGCTGGCCTCGGCGGCCGCGTACTTGGCCATGTTGGCCGCCTCGCCGGCCGCCTGGTCCGTTCCGCCGTCCGCATTCCCATCCTGGAGCGTGGCCGCCTTCTGCATCATCAGCCGGGCCAGCTCCAGCTCGATCTTGACCTGGGCCAGCGGGTGCGCGATGCCCTGGTGGGCCCCGATCGGCACGTCCCAGACCGTGCGCTCGCGGACGTAGCTCACTGCCTTGTCCAGCGCGTAGCGGCCGGTACCGATGGCCATGGCCGAGGCCATGATCCGCTCCGGGTTGAGCCCGGCGAACAGCTGCCTCAGCCCGGCGTCCGGCTCTCCGACGAGAGCGTCGGCCGGCAGCCTGACCTCGTCCAGGAACAGCAGGAACTGCTGCTCGGGGCTGACCAGCTCCATCTCCACCGGCCGGAAGGTGAAGCCCTTGGCGTCCGTCGGCACCGCGAACAGGGCCGGCCGCAGCCGTCCCGTCCGGGCGTCCGCGGTCCGGCCCACGATCATCACCGCGTCGGCCTCGTCCACGCCCGAGATGAACACCTTGCGGCCCGACAGCACCCACCGGTCGCCGTCCCGCTCGGCCACCGTGGCCAGCCGGTGCGAGTTGGACCCCGCGTCCGGCTCGGTGATGCCGAACGCCATGATGGCCGACCCGCTGGCCAGGCCGGGCAGCCAGTGCTGCTGCTGCGCGTCGGTGCCGAACCGGGCGATGATCGTCCCGCAGATGGCCGGCGACACCACCATCATCAGCAGCCCGCAGCCCGCCGCGGCCAGTTCCTCCAGCACGATGGCCAGCTCATACATCCCGGCGCCGCCTCCGCCGTAGCGCTCGGGCAGGTTCACCCCGAGGAAGCCGAGCTTGCCCGCCTCCCGCCACAGCTCGGTCAGCTTCCCGCCGTTGCGCGCCTGGGTGAGGTAGTACTCGTGGCCGTACCGACGGCCCAGCTCGGCCGCCGCCGATCGCAGCGCCCGGCGCTCGTCGCTCTCGGTGAAGCTCATGGTTTCCGCCGACACGCAGGCAAGCTTACGTATCCCCGCGTCGCAGCGGAATGCCCCGCGCCTCGCCCGCCGTCCGGCACGACCCGGGTCCGCGACCGGGCCGATCTTCCTGCTGGATGGCGGCCAGTTAGGAGTTTCTCCGGGCTCATGGGTAAATAACTGCAGATTCTCTCTTCCCCTGCGCGGCTGGTTGAGGTACACAGGATTCTTAGGTACCAACCGATCGGTCGGGGTGACCGGTCGGCGGTCCGCCCGGTCGCCTCCAGGACAACTCGCCCGCGAAACCAGGTCAGCCGTCGGCCTGCGCGTGCTCGGCACGCGCTCAGCGACAACGTCGTCGCAGGCTGACGAGGCCGGTCTCGCCGCCAGTTGCCTGCGTCAAGGAAGCCGTGCAGGCTCCGCGCAGCGGCGTGGTGCCCGCGGAGGCCCCGGGATGGACCCCTCTGCCACGCCGCCCCCTAGATACGGCCCGCCCAGATACGGCCCGCCTAGATGCGGCCGGCCGCGCGGAGCAGGTCGGCGAGCCGGGCGCGGGGCAGGGCGTGCGAGGTGTGACCGTCGCGGCCAGTCACGGTGACGGCGGCGAGCAGGCTGTTCAGCACGGCCTCCTCGGTGGCCTCGACCACGGCGGCAAAGAACGGGTCCAGCTCGCGTCCGGTGAGCGGCGGCGCGGGCGGCGCGTGACCGCGCGGCGCGCGCAGCCCGGTGGCCAGGCCCAGGAAGATCTCGCCGCTGCCATGCCGGGCCGTCGAGCCGGTCCGGGCCAGGCCCAGGCCGGCGCGCCGGGCCAGCCGCGCGCACCCGGCCGAGTCCAGCGGCGCATCGGTCACCACGACGACGATGCACGACCCGGCCGGCGGTGCCACCTGCGCATCAGGCCCGCCGGACCCGGGCGGAGGCAGCAGGCGCCCGGCCGGGATGCCGTCGACGGTCAGCCGGTCCCGGTCGCCGAAGTTCGACAGCAGCAGGACGCCCACCGCGAATCCGCGCCCGCCCGACTCGACCAGCCGGGAGGCCGTGCCGATGCCGCCCTTGTAGCCCAGGCAGGTCATCCCGGTCCCGGCCCCGACCGCGCCCTCGAACGGCGCCGGGCCGCCCGCGCTGGCCCGGGCACCGTCCAGAGCGGTCCGCACGTCGGCCGTCGTGACCTGCATGCGCCGGGCGTCGGACAGGAAGCTGTCGTCGCACTCGGCCACGATCGGGATGATCACGTCGTCGACCCCGATGCCGGCGTCCTCCTCCATGAGCAGCTCGCACGCCGCGTCGTAGACCCGGCCGACCTGCATGGTCGAGGTCAGGAACACCGGGGTCTCGGCCAGGCCCCACTCGCCGGCGGCCAGGAACCCGGTGCACTCGCCGGCCCCGTTGAGGACCGCGCCGCCGGCCGGGACCGGACTGCGGAACAGGCTGCCGCC
>JBOHCO010000710.1:0-3871 GCA_050698895.1 Streptosporangiaceae bacterium | reverse complement strand
GGTCGAGGCGGCCGCCGGCGGGCGGCGGGTGAGCCGCCGCCGGCTGTGGGCCGGGATCGCCTGCGTGGCGCTCGGGGGCCAGGGCGCGGTCCTGGCCATGACCGTGGTGGGCGGCAAGGACGTTTACGGCGTGCAGATGTTCGCGGTCGAGGGGTGCATCTGGGGCGGGATCGGGTTCGCCCTGCTCGGCCCGGTGCTGCTGGGCGGGGCGGTGAGGCTGCTGGCGCCGCTGGCGGCCGGCGCGTCCGCCGAGCTGTCGGTAGCCGGAGTCCGGCAGCGCCTGCAGCAGGCGGCCACCCCGATGATGCCGATCATCGTCCTCACCAGCGCCGCGACGGGCACACTGTACATGCAGGCGATCACGAACAGCCTGCGTTCAGCCTCGGGGCAGGGTGACAAGACCGTGGCGACCGTGAACTATGTAATAGTGGGCATGGTTACCCTGTTCGCCGCGGTCATGCTGGTCAACCTGCTGGTTGCTGTCATCGCTGAACGGCGGCTTGAGTTCGCGCAGCTGCGGCTAGCCGGTGCCACCCGACGGCAGGTCCTCGGGCTGGTCGGCGCGGAGAGCGGCCTGCTGCTGTCGGTGGGAGTGCTGTCCGGCACGATCGGCGGGCTGCTGACCGTCATCCCCTTCAGCCTCAAGACCACCCGCCGCGTCATCCCGCACGCGCCCATCGGCATCTACCTGGGCGTGCTGGCCGGGGTGGTGGCGCTGACCCTGGCGGCCAGCCTGCTGGCGGCCCGGCGGGCCACCTGCCCCGACCCGGTTACCATGCTGCGGGGTACGGCCAGGACATGAAGCCTGACGCCATCTGGGGCCGGGTCCTGCGGATCCAGGCTGTGCTGGCCGCCGTCGTCAGCACAGCCTCGATCATTGCCTGGGCGGCGGCCGGCGGCTCTTTCTGGCCCCGGTGGGTGCTGTTCGGCTGCGGCACGGCGCTGGCCGCGCAGCTGGCGCTGCGGGCGGGGCTGCGGGCACCGACGCCGCGGGAACAGTGGCTCGCCGTGCACTGGCGCCTGTCGGCGGTCCTCGCCCCCCTCGAGATCGTCGTCTGGCTGCTGATCGACACCCCGCAGCCGTTCTGGCCGACCTGGGCGATCCTGGCCATCGCCATCGCGCTCGGCGCCCACATCCTGGTGCAGCGGGCGCTGCCGCCGAGCCGGGAGAAGGAGCTGGCCGAGCGGGTCGACGTGCTCACCCGGTCCCGGCGCGGCGTCGTCGACGTGCAGTCGGCCGAGCTCCAGCGGATCGAGCGTGACCTGCACGACGGCGCGCAGGCGCGGATCGTGTCGCTCGCGATGAACCTCGGGCTGGCCGAGCAGCTGGCCCAGCGCGACCCGGACGCGGCGACCGAGCTGATCGCCGAAGCCCGGCAAAGCGCCCTGGCCGCCCTGGACGAGCTGCGCACGGTGATGAGCGGCATCCAGCCGCCGGTGCTGAGCGACCGCGGCCTGGCCGGCGCGGTCCAGGCGCTGACGCTCGACCTGTCCGTGCCCGCCACCGTGACCGGCTACCTGCCGGGCCGGCCAGCCCTCCCGGTCGAGTCGGCCGCCTACCTCGCGGTGGCGGAGTGCCTGGCTAACGTGGTCAAGCACAGTCGGGCTCGCCGCGCCTGGGTAACACTAGGCTACGGTCACGGCCTGCTGTCGGCGACGGTCGGCGACGACGGCGTCGGCGGCGCCGACATCAGCCGGGGCACCGGCCTGGCGGGCGTCGCCCGGCGGCTGGAAGTGCTTGACGGAACCATCACGGTACGCAGCCCGGCCGGCGGGCCAACCAAGGTGACCCTGGAGATACCGTGCGAGTTGTCATCGCAGAAGACCACGTCCTCCTCCGAGACGGACTGACCCGTCTGATCGAGGCCCACGACATCGAGGTCGCCGCCGCGCTCACCGACACCGCCGGCCTGGCCGCTGTCCTTGACTCCGAGCGGGTCGACCTGGTCATCGCCGACGTCCGCATGCCGCCCACGTTCACCAACGAAGGTCTCGTGGCCGCCATCGAGGCCCGCCGCGCGCACCCCGGCCTGCCCGTGCTCGTACTCAGCCAGTACGTTGAGCAGCTGTACGCCCGCGAGCTGCTCAGCTCGGGCGAGGGCGCGCTCGGCTACCTGCTCAAGGACCGGGTCGCCGACGTCCCCGCGTTCATCGACGCGGTCCGGCAGGTCGCCGCGGGAGGCACCGTACTCGACCCCAAGGTGGTCGCGGCGATGGTAACCCGCCACAGTGCCCGCAGCCCGGTCGCCGCGCTCACCCCGCGCGAGCGTGACGTGCTCGCCCTGATGGCCGAGGGACAAGCCAACTCCGGCATCGCTGCCCGGCTCGTCATCACCGAGCGCGCCGTCGGCAAGCACATCAACAATATCTTCGCCAAGCTCGGCCTGCCCGCCGCCACCGAGGGCCACCGCCGGGTGCTCGCCGTCCTGGAGTACCTGCAGAATGCCGGTTAGCCCAATGCGTGTCAGTGAGAGCTGAGAGTGAAGCAGGTGGACTTGTGTGGCGGCAGACACGGACCCGAACAGCGCCCATAGCCACCCGCTGTCGCCGGGGTCGGTCAAAGCTGGCAGCGAAATCCCCGCACGGGTGCCCGGGACCGAGCACCCCGCCGACGAACGCGCAAGCGACCCATGCCCGCTCCGCCCGCCAGACAAGCGTCACGGTCTCTTGGACAGCCAGCCGAGTCTGCGCACCGCGCCTTCGATCCATGGCCAGATAGTTCGATCGCCGCCTGGTTCGCCGCTGGCCGCCCAGTTTTCAGTAATCGGCGAGCCGGGCGTAGGCGGGCTCAAGCAGGTCCGCCAGCGCCTGGCCGCGGACGGTGACCCCCGTCGAGGGAAGCTGGCTGAGCACCGAGCCGCTGCCGGTCGCCGGCGGGGCGGCCGGCACGATGGCACCGAGCGGGGCGAAGTAGGAGTCCAGGCACTCGGCCAGCGGCGTGCCCGCCTGGCCGGCCAGGTCGGCAGCCGGGGGCCCGTCGCCACGGGCCGCCTCCAGGTTGGCCAGGAGGTCCTCCCGGTCCCGGCCGCGCCAGGCCAGGATCGTGAACGGGTCGTCGTCGAAGCTCTCCGCCAGCAGATAGAACACGGCCGCGATGTGCTTGCACGGCACTTCCCAGTCCGGGCAGGAGCAGTCCATCGAGATCTCCTGCGCCGCCGTCGGGAACAGCGACAGCCCCTGGGTCTCGAACACCTCCTCGATGTCTTCGGGCATCTCGCCGGCCAGCAGCTTGGCGCTGTACCAGGCGCTGGCGGCCAGCGCGCGCTCCAGCTTGGCCCACTCCGGCTTGCCGAAGGCGGCGATGCCGATGCGCACCTTGTAGGGGCGCGCCCGGCTGCCCTGCACCCGCGCCGTCACCGCTCCCGCATCGACGTCGAGCGAGATCACCTGTCCCTTGCGGGCGTAGCTGCGGCCCCGCTGCAGCCGGTTCCCGAGGCCGATGTCCTCGAGGACGGTGACGAACCGCCCGGACCACCAGGTCTGGGCGATCGGCCCGCGCGCGGTGCGGGCCCGTAGCCCGTCGGAGACCGGACGCGGCCGGGACGGCGGCGGGTACCAGCTACTCACCGACGGCCTCCCGCGACAGCTCGAAGACCTTCCTCAGGTCGTGCGTGGACAACTCGGTGAGCCAGCCCTCGCCATCGCTGATCACGAGGTCGGCCAGGGCCTTCTTCTCCTCGATCATCTCGTCGATCTTCTCTTCCAGAGTCCCGGTGCAGACGAACTTGCGCACCTGGACGTTCTTGGTCTGACCGATGCGGAACGCCCGGTCGGTGGCCTGGTTCTCCACCGCCGGGTTCCACCACCGGTCCAGGTGGATCACGTGGCTGGCGGCGGTCAGGTTCAGCCCGGTGCCGCCCGCCTTCAGCGA
>JBOHCO010000709.1:0-5172 GCA_050698895.1 Streptosporangiaceae bacterium | reverse complement strand
GCGGGCGTCCATCAGCTCGTAGGCCTGGTCCACGCCGTCCAGCCCGAACCGGTGGGTGATCAGCGGCGCGTAGCTGAACCGGTGGGTGCCGATCAGGTCCAGGGCGTGGCTCATGGCCCGCATCAGGCGGGTCTGGTCCGGGCAGAAGCCGTTGACGATCGTCACGGCCTTGTACCACAGGTCCATGTCCATCATCGCGTCCCCGGTGTGGTGGTAGCCCACCACGCACAGCGTCCCGTAGGGCCTGACCAGGCTGGACGCCGTGGCCAGGCCCGGTGTCACCCCGGTCGCCTCCAGCACGACGTCCGCCCGCTGGTCGCGCGCCCGGCCGGCGCCGTCCAGGCCCGCGCCGTCCAGGCCCGCGCCGCCGTACTCGGCGGGCACCTCGCCGGGCGCGAAGGCCAGGTCCGCGCCGAGTTCCAGGGCCCGGGCGCGCGCGGCCGGGATCGGGTCCACGCCGATCAGCAGGCCGGGCGCCCGGCCCCGGACCAGCTGGATCAGGCCCAGGCCCATGAACCCGAGGCCCACCACGGCGACCCGGTCACCGGCCGCCATCCGGGTCCGCGACAGCGCCTCCTCGAGGTCGGCGACCGGCTCGCCGATGGCCAGCGCGGGCTCGATGCCACGGGGGACGGGCAGGATGCGCGCGGCGTTCATGACCGCCAGCGAGGCGAAGCCCGGACTGCCGAGGCCGGTCACCAGGTCCCCGGCGGACCAGCCCCGGGCGTTCCGGCCGGCCGCCACGACCCGGCCGGCGATCTCGTGCCCGAGCCGGATCGGTGTCGCGCCCGCCCCGCCGCCCCGGCCGCCGGTGCGCCACGGGGTCAGGTCGGACGTGCACACGCCACTAGCTACCACCGCGACAAGAACCTGGTCGTCGCCGGGCACCGGATCGGCGACCTCGATGACCTCGGACGTGCGCGGCCCGACGATCTGGCTGATCCTCATGCGTTCCTCCTCGGGCAGAACGGGCGAAACTACCTCGGCTCATCCGCCATGCGATCGCTGTATCCAGGGTGTAAATCGTACGCAAGGTCTTGCTGTAGCGGACATGTCTCGTCTTATACTGGCTTCTAGTGGAGTGTAGTGGTCTGCTAAAGGCAGACCACGGTCTACCGCCCTGATCCCGCCGCTGGCCCGACCCGCGAAGGAGCGCCGTTGACCTCGTGCACCTGCGCTGTGGTGGGGTCCGGGTCCCAGGGCTGGGTCCACGCCCAGGGCTACCAGGCGGCGCGAGCCAGTCATGGTGCGGCGCTGGTCGCGGTGGCGGACACGAGCGTGCCGGCGGCCCGCGACCTGGCCGCCGAGCTGGGCATCGCCGGCGTGTACGACAGCCACGAGGCGATGCTCAAGGCCGAGCACCCGGACGTGATCAGCATCTGCACGCCGCCGGCCACGCACCTGGAGATCGCCAGGGCGGCCATCGCGGCGGGCGTGCGGGCGATCCACTGCGAGAAGCCGATCGCCACCTCCTACGGCGACGTGCTGGAGATGCAGCGGCTGGCGCGGGACGCGAACGTCCAGCTCACGGTCAACCTGCAACGGCGCTTCGAGCCGGTGCACCGGTTCGCCCGCGATCAGATCGCGGCCGGCGCCATCGGCGAGGTGGTCAGCCTGGAGGGCTACTGCCCGAACCTGCCGGACTGGGGGTCGCACATCGTCGACCTGCTGCTGTTCTACCTCGGCGACCGGCCCCCGAGCTGGGTGATGGGCCAGGTGGACGTCACGGTCAACCGCTACGTCTATGGCGCGTTCGCCGAGACCTCCTCGCTCACCCAGGTCAAGTGGGACGACGGCGTGAGCGCGGTGATCACGACCGGCCGCGAGCCGCAGACGCCGCTGCTCAACCGGGCGAACAACCTCGGCATCCTGGTCCAGGGCACGGACGGCCGCCTCGACGCGCGCGGCGCGCGCTGCGTGGTCCGGCGGTTCGGCCAGGAGGACCTGGTCTTCAGCTCACCGTTCGACCGCAATACACATAACTGGGCCCGGTTCGTTGACCCGGCCATCATCGCCTGCACCGCCGAGGCCATCGCCGATCTGCTGACGTGCCTGGCGGCCGGGAGCCAGCCGGTGCTGTCGGCCGAGGTGGGGACCCGCGGTGCGGAGATCATCTTCGCCACCTACGAGAGCAGCCGGTCTCGCTGCCGCGTCCTCCTGCCGCTGGATACCCGCGACAACGCCCTGCTCACGGGGCTGGCGCAGGGTTTCTGGCAGCCCGCCGGCGAACAGCGCTCGACCTACTGAGGCCGCCGACATGACCCCGCCCATGACCCCGCCCATGACCCCGCCCATGACCCCGCCGCCCCCGCTGACCCGACCGCCGACGGCCGTCGTGGTGCTCAGCGGCGACGACGTCTACGAGGACCTGTTCAGCGCGGGGCTGAAGCTTCAGGAACTGCTGGCCGGCCTGGGGTTCGCGACCCGGACGGCGATGGGGACGGCCGCGCTGGCCGGGCTGGCCGATGCGGCCGATGCGGCCGATGGGGCCGATGGGGCCGGAGCGGCCGCCGACCTGATCGTGCTGTACACGGCGATGGGAGACTTCCCGCCCGCCCGGCAGGCGGCGCTGGCCGAGGCGGTCGGCGCGGGGGCCGGGCTGCTGGCGGTGCACGCCTCGAACGTGTTCCCCAGCGCTGACGGCCGGCTGGACGAGGACTACCGGACGGCCTTCGAGCTGATCGGCAGCCGCTATGCCGGGCACGGCCCGCGGCCTCATGAGAGCCGGTTCCGGGTCGAGTTCTGTCCGGACCACCTGCTCACCCCCGGCCGGGGGCCGTTTGAGATCACCCATGAGCACTACCAGATCGAGCTCGCTCCGGGCGCCGAGGTCGTGGCCTGGCGCCAGGCCGATGCCGGCCCGGAGCCGATCCTGCACGTCCGGGAGCACGGCCGGGGGCGGGTCTGCTACCTGCAGCTCGGCCACGACATGCGGGCCTGGGACGACCCCCTGGTGCGCGCCCTCATCACCCGCGCCGCGATCTGGGTCGCACGGAGTGTCAAGGAGGCGAGATGCGAGCGATAGGCAACCCCGGTATGCCGTCCGCGACGGTCGGCCGGCGGTGGGCCCGAGCGGACGGCAAGGGGGCTCCGGGGGGCGGAGCCCCTCGGTCTGGGGGTCCGGGGGTTACCCCCCGGGACAGCACATGAGAGTCCTGCTCAGGCGGCTGTTCTTTTACGTCGTGACGGCGTGGGCGGCGATCACGCTGAACTTCATCCTGCCCCGGCTCATGCCGGGCAACCCGGCCCAGGGCCTGATCGAGCGCTTCGCGGGGCGCCTCAGCCCGGCGGCCGTGCACGCCATCGAGGTGCTGTTCGGGCAGCCGCACACCAGCCTCATCTCGCAGTACCTCGCGTACTGGAAACAGGTCGTCACCTTCAACTGGGGCATTTCCTACACGTACTACCCGACGCCGGTCGGCGAGGTGATCCGGGAGAGCATTTTCTGGACGCTGGTCCTCATCGGGTTCTGCACGGTCATCGGATTCGTCCTCGGCACGCTGCTCGGCATGATCGTCGGCTGGCGGCGCGGATCCTGGCGGGACGCGCTCATTCCGATCACCACGTTCCTGTCGTCGCTGCCGTACTTCTGGTTCGCGCTCATGGCGATCCTGGTCTTCGCGGTGACCTGGGGCTGGTTCCCCAGCTCGGGTGGCTACGGCATCGGCGTCCCGATCGGGTTCACCTGGACGTTCATCAGCAGCGCCCTGTATTACGGCACGCTGCCCGCGCTGACCATCGTGGTGGCGTCGGTCGGCGGCTGGCTCCTCGGCATGCGCAACATGATGGTCACCACGCTCAATGAGGATTACGTCCTGCTGGCCGAGGCCAAGGGCCTGTCCCGGCTTCGGGTCATGTTCACCTACGCCGGCCGGAACGCGGTCCTGCCGTCGGTCGCCGGCTTTGCCATGTCGCTCGGCTTCGTCGTCGGAGGCGCGATCGTGACGGAGATCGTCTTCAACTATCCCGGAATCGGGACCGTGCTTTTCCAGGCGGCCAAGGGCCAGGATTACCCGCTGCTCGAGGCGATCTTCCTGACGATCACGATCGCGGTGCTGGTGGCCAACCTGCTGGCCGATCTGGCCTACATCGCGCTCGACCCACGGACGCGGGAGGCCTAGATGCTCATCAGCGCCGAACTCGAGACCGCGGCCGACACCGAGGAGAGCCCCAGCGGCCGGGCCTGGCTGCGCGGCCTGCTGGTGCCCAAGGTCCTGGTGGGCGTGGTCATCGTCCTGTTCTTCGTGCTGATGGCCATCTTCGGGCCGTTCCTCGACCACACCGACCCGGGCGCGATCACCAGCGTGCGGCTCCAGCCGCCGTCGGCGGCGCACCTGCTGGGGACCACGCAGCAGGGCCAGGACGTGCTGGCCCAGGTGGTCTACGGGGCGCGCATCTCCATCGAGGTCGGGTTCGGGGCCGGCATCCTGACCACGCTGTGGTCGGTGATCGTCGGCCTGACCGGCGGCTACATGTCGGGCACGGGCAGCGAGCTGCTGTCCATGTTCTCGAACGTGTTCCTGGTCATCCCGAGCCTGCCGCTGGTCGTCATCCTGGCCTCGTACGTGCCCAACTCGGGGTCGACGGGCATCATCATCGTGATTACGGTCACGGGCTGGGCCTGGGGCGCGCGGGTGCTGCGGGCCCAGACGCTGTCGCTGCGCAGACGTGACTTCGTGGAGGCGGCCAGGGCCACCGGCGAGAGCTCGCTCAAGATCATGCTCTTCGACATCCTGCCGAACGAGCTGGCCATCATCACCGCCACGTTCCTGGCCTCGGTGGTCGGCGCGATCCTGACCGAGGCGAGCATCGCCTTCCTCGGCCTGAGCAACGTCACCCAGTGGTCGTGGGGCACGATGCTGTACTGGGCCCAGGTCAGCGGGGCCGAGCTGGCCCGGGCCTGGTGGTGGTTCATCCCGCCGGGCCTGGCCATCGCGCTGGTCGGGACGGGCCTGGCGTTCATCAACTTCGGCCTCGACGACCTGATCAACCCCCGGCTGCGGTCCGGCCAGCCCAAGCGCCGGCGCTGGCTGGGCCTGCGCGCGCTGGCCTGGTTCGCCGGCCGCCTGCCGCCGCCTGACCAGCGACCCGACCACCGCCGGGTCACCCCCGGCCAGGTGGCCGGGAGCACGCCGAGGGCCGGGGCGGCCCGGGTCGAGCCCGGCCCCGGCG
>JBOHCO010000708.1:0-3548 GCA_050698895.1 Streptosporangiaceae bacterium | reverse complement strand
GACCGGAAGCGTGGCCGGGCCGCTGGAGATCCGGGTCCGCGACCGCCGCGCGGCCTGGGAGGCTCAGCGCCGTCTGGCCCCGCCGCTGAGCTTGGGCAAGCCGCCGTTGCTGCTGGCCAAGGTGCTCTTGTCGTCACCGAAGGTGGCGAGACCAGCCAGAACGGCCAGCGCGAGCGCCCTGCGCGGCACCCCCGCCAGTCCCGGCTCGGCCTCGGGCCCGGTCCGGATCTTGCGCGAGCCCGCTGACGTTCAGGCCGTCTTGCCGGGAGATGTCGTGGTCGTGGCGGCCGCCGTCCCCGCGCTGACGCCAGTCTTCGACCGCATCGCGGCGCTCTGCGTAGATGGCAGCAGCGTCGCCGCGCACTCGTCGCTGGTCGCCCGCGAGTACGGCATTCCGGCGGTCATCGGCCTGGGTGACGCGACATCCCGGCTGAGTGACAATACGTGGGTCTTCGTAGATGGGACCGCCGGTGTCATCGATGTCCAGTAGCACGGCGGCGCGCGAGCCGACCGCACACCCGGCCAACCTGCCACCTGGCCTCGGGAAGGTGCCCTGGCTGATGGTCAGGTTCGCTCCGTACTACATGCGCCACGTTCTGCTACAGCCTTACCGCGGGCTGAGCGCGGCGGACAATGTGCGCGAGATCCTGAGGCAGCCTGCCCGGCGGCACCAGGTCGCCGTGTATGACGCGGTGCTGGAACTCCTGCTGAAGGGTTACGCCGAGCTGGCCGGTCACCCGCTGCACCCCGAGACAGGACGCGTCGCGGTCATGCTGACCAAAGTGGGCTTCGCATTCGACGACGAGTACGAACGGCGAAAGGCCCAGCAGCAATCCGTCCGCTTCAATGACCTGCTGGCCAGCTCGCACGTGCAGGCGCGGGTGCTCGAATGGCGCGACTTCATGCAGCGGTACGAGGTCTACGACTCCATCAGGAGCTTCCTGATGTCGTTCGTCTCGGGCCTGTACCAGGACTATGCCGACACGGCGCTGGACACCTCGATCAGCTTCGAGGCCATGCTGCGCGGCGCCACCCTGGACTCCGGCGGGCTCCTGGTCGCCGTGGCCCAGGTCATCGCCTTGTTTCACGGCGATGACCCAGCTGAGGCAATGCTGGCCCAGTTCTCCGGTGTGGGGGTCAGCGGGAAGCTGGCGGACGATGTCATCGACTTCCGGCTGGATCTCGCCGATGGCCGTCCGAATCTCCTGCTGGCCCTGGCCAGTGAGGACGAACATGAGCATGCCAGGGCCCTGGACCTGGGCCGCGCGACGCACACCATGGGCACGCGCTGGTGGCAGCGGAACTGCCCGCGGACCTACCAGCGGCTGGTCGCTGCCTTTGCGGACCAGCAGGCTCGAATCACCTCGCGCTGGCTGCGGTATGCCAGCAGCCTGATGTGGACGCCGGCTTTGCTGGGTCATGCCCGGAAGAAGGAGACCAGGGGGCGGATCTGAATCGGTCAGGAGTCGGCGGCCTCCCCGGCCGCGGGCTCCCCGGCCGCGGGCTCGCTAGCCGCGTCCCGGTGCCGGCGATACATCAGGACCACCGTCTTGGCGCCGATCGGCAGCACCACCACGGCCCCGGCGATGGCCTGACCCGTGCCGTCGACCAGGTACAGCAGGGGTATCAGTCCGGCCAGGGCCACGCTCATGCCGATATAGACGTGCCGGGCCGCTGCCCCGCCCGCCAGTCCAGCGCACAAGAGCACCGCCGCGGGCCAGGCTACGATCGCCAGCGCACCAGTCGCCGTGGACAGCCCCCGTCCGCCGCCCCCTTTCAGGAACGGTGACCAGTTGTGCCCCGCAACGGCCAGGAAGCCCGCGAGTGAGACCGCCCAGAGCGGCTGCCCCGTGGCCAGCGCCGGACCGACCGCGCCCTTGCCCACCTCGAACAGGCCCGCCGCGACCGTCGGCCACAGGCCGGCCTGCTGGAAGAGGTTGGAGGGCGAGGACGCCCCCGAGCCGACCTGGCGCAGGTCGACCCGGCGGACCCGGCGGGCCACGATGTTGGACACCGGGATGGCACCGGCCAGGTACGCGGCGATCAGGATGCCCGCGAGCAGGACATACTTCACGTCAGCAGACCCGTGACGAGCCGAGCCGCGGTCAGCACGAGCTCCGCGGTCCCGGCCGCGAGGCAGGCGAGCAGCAGTGCGCGGAGCAGGTTGGCGCGCAGCAGCCACGGCCGGGGCCGCCAGACCTGAGAGACATCGGGGCCGACCACCGCGGGCAGATCAGTGGCGGGCCGGGTCAGGAACGGCCTCCAAAGAGTTCGATGGACGGTCTCGATCTGGTCGCTCTGGAAGAACGTATGGTGCCGGAAGCCGGCTTCAGGGCGGTTGAAAACTCCTGTGCACTGGACAAACCCCCGGTAACCAGCCGGGCCCGAGTCAGGAATGAAGAACTCGCTGACGAAGGCCCACAGATCCCGGCTCCCGTAATGATTGAGGACGGCCTCGACCTGACCGCGGGCAATGACCGCATTCCAGTCATAGTCGGGTCGCAGGACGGAGCCCGCCATGACGATCCGGCCGACGCGGATATCCGGGTTCTCCCGCAGCGCCTGCCCGATCATCCAGGCACCGAAGCTGTGTGCGATGACATCGACCGGCCCTGACCGGCCCTCCTGGACGGACAGGTGGCGCAGCCGAGCGGTGAGCCGTCTCGTCGCCACTCTCTGGCAGGGCCGGAACAAGGATCCCGAGCGCGCGACGCCATAGCGGTGGACCAGTACCGGGATCGGCGGGCGGAACATGCGCTCGACCCGGCGGCGCAGGTCGTCTTCAACAGCGCCGCGCATGCCCATGCCCGTCACGATCAGCACCAGCCCGGGGGCCCGGACGGGGATTATGCCCTCGGCAGCGCCGTCACCCTCCCGCTCGTCCCCGGAAACCGCCGTCGTATTCGCCGCGCCCATGTCCCCCTCCGCCGGACAGAATGTCGCGATCAAAGATCATTCGCGTCAGGTAGGTCTGACGGCACTCGCGCGTGCGGAGGCTGTTTCCGAGCAGGCGCTTGGCCAGCATCGGCACCGCCGTGGCGAGGCCCAGCAGGACACCTCTCCGACCTTGGACCGCGGCCAGGACCGGTACCAACAGTAACTGAGCGGCAAAGCATCCGGGAGCGGTATCTCCCGTGACATAACCAGCGGCGATCCCGCCGCCGATCAGGGCGGCGCCAGACGGAGCGGTGACCAGGAGAATGCCGGTGGCGGGAAGTACGCCGCGGCCGCCGGCCCCGGCCTGGAATAGCGACCAGTTGTGGCCAGTAACCGCCAGGCCCGCCGCGGCGGCGGCGAGAGCGGGATGGCGATGGCGCACTAGCGCGGCAGTGATGCTGCCCTTACCGAGATCCAGCAGGCATGCAGCGGCGAAAGGCCGGATTCCGCCGACTCGGTACAAGCCCGAAGGGGATACCGTCCCGCTTCCCGTCTCACGCAGATCCTGGCCGGCGACGGCCAGGGAAATAATGTTGGAGACGGGAATGGAACCGATGAGCAGAGCACCGCCGAGCAGCAGGATGTCCGACGCGACATGGCCGCGTTTCATC
>JBOHCO010000707.1:0-2630 GCA_050698895.1 Streptosporangiaceae bacterium | reverse complement strand
TTGACTGGCGCGGCCATGCGATCGCAGTCGTGCAGCAGAAGACCGGGAACCCGCTGACGTTGCCGCTGCCTCCGCTGGTGATGGGCAAGCTCGCCGGTTACGTGCTCGGCGAGCGGCCCCGCACGGCCGATGAGCACGTGTTCGTCCGCTCGGTCGCGCCGCACGTGCGGCTGGCGGATCACGCGTCGGTGCACCGGGTGATAGCAGCGGCGTTCCGCACGGCGGGCGTGGCCGATGTGAAGGCCGGGACCCGGTTCCTGCGTCACAACGCCGCGTCCAGGCTGCTGCGCGCGGGCGTCCCGCTGCCGACGATCTCGGCCGTGCTCGGCCACGCCGGCGAGGACTCGACCGGCGTGTATATGAGCGTTGACCGGGAGCACCTGCTCCAGTGCGTGCTTCCGGTTCCTGCAGGAGCCCGGCGATGAGCGGCCACGGTTTCACCAGCGCGTTCGCGGCTGAGCTGGAGGCCTATCTGGCGTTCAAGCAGAACATGGGCTGCTACGGCAGTTCCCGCATCTGGTACCTGCGCCAGTTCGACGCCTACTGCGCCGAGCGTGGCCGGACCGTCTTCGATCAGGAAACCGTCGAGGGATGGGTCCGCGCTCAGCTGGGAAGCTCGGGCCGTTACCGGTCGTGGATGTCGTACGTCCGCGACTTCGGCCGGTGGCTTCAGGCCACCGGCCATAGCGATGCTTACGTGCTGTCTGACCGGTGGAAAGCCTCGTTCAGGCCGCCGCGACCTTACCTGCTGGGCCGCCGGGAGATCGACGGTTTCTTCAGCGCGGCAGCGGCCCTTGAAACCCGGTCTCCGTGGCGATGGCAGGCGGCCGCGTTCTTCACGCTGATGCACTCCTGCGGGCTCAGGACCGGTGAGGCCCGCGCCCTGCAGACCCGGCACGCGGACCTGCAGCACGGGCACATCGACATCATCTGGTCTAAGGGAAACCGCAGCCGCAGGCTGCCGGTGACTGGCCAGGTCGCGCGGGTGCTCGCCGCCTGCGACCAGGCATCGCGCGCCCGCTTCCACGGCCGGGCGACGTTCTTCGTCTCCGCCGCCGGCAACCAGGTCACCGCCGCCACGGTCGCGCAGGTGTTCGCCCGGATCTGGGACGAGGCGGGACTGGCCCGGCCCGCCGGCGGACGGCAGCCACGACCCTACGATTTCCGGCACCACTTCGCCTATGCCTGCATCGAGCGGTGGCGCACGCAGGGCAAAGACGTGAACGCGATGCTTCCCTACCTGACGCGCTACATGGGCCACGCAAGTTTCGACAGCACCTACTACTACATTCACACCTCACCCGACTTCATGAACGCCTACGACGGCATCACCCGGGCGAGCCAGGCACTGCTGCCGGAGGTCGGGTTCGGATGAGACGCGACCCGGCAACCGGCAGCCCGGACCTGTTCAGCTACGCCCGGGACTACCTGCACGTCTACATGCCCCGCGTCCGGGCCATGTCGCCGAAGACCATCGAGGCCTACCGGATCAGCCTGGATTGCTTCCTGGGCTATCTCGCCGGCACCGAGCACGTCCGGCGCGAGCAGGCCAGCTTCGACCACTTCGACCGGCAGCACCTCAAAGCATGGCTGGCCTGGATGACCGGTCAGCAGCACTACGCGCCGAAGACCATCGCGCTGCGCCTGAGCGCGATCAAGGCGTTCCTGGCCTACGCCGCCCAGGAAGACATCACCCTCGTCGCGCTCAGCCAGGCAGCCCGGGCGCTCAGGGCACCGGCTGAGGCCCGCAAGCCCATCACCTACCTCACCGCACCCCAGATACGGGCGATTCTTGCCGCGCACGCCGGCACGACCGCCAAGTCCCGCCGCAACCGGATTCTGCTCATCTTGCTCTACGACACCGCGGCGCGCGTGTCGGAGATCACCGGCCTGACCCTGCAGGACCTGCACCTGGCCGAACCCGGCCACCTCACTCTCACCGGCAAGGGAAGCAAAACCCGCGTCGTGCCGCTGACCGGCAAGACGATCGGCCACCTGCGCGTCTACCTCGCCGAGTTCCACCCCGGCGCCGCGCAGCTGCCCGCGACGCGGCCGTTGTTCTACAGCCTGCACAATGGGCAGCCCGCCAGGCTGTCAGCCGACACGGTCTCCGCCGTACTCAGCCAGGCCGCCCGGACCGCCCGCCAGGACTGTCCCTCGATCCCCGGCAACATCCACTGCCACCTGCTGCGCAAGACCAAGGCCATGGACCTTTACCAGCAAGGCATCCCGCTGCCGGTCATCATGCGCCTGCTTGGCCACGAGAACGCCTCGACCACCTCGGCGTTCTACGCCTTCGCGACACTCGACATGATGCGGCAGGCCATCAGCGCCGCCACCCCCGCGATCAACGCCCCGGTCACCGATCCACTCACCGAGGACAAGCTCCAGGCCCTCTACAGTCTCCGATAGCCACAGAACGCTAAGCCGGGGAATCTGTCAGCAGGCACGGCCTGAGCAGGCCATCCTCAGATTCTCCGGCTTAACATCAACCTCGGCATAATCGGAATGGAAGATGACCCCGGAAGACGGTCGCCGGGCGGCGATGGCCATGTCGAGAGCGGCAGTGACCAGGCTCGCCCGCATGTGCGTAGCGGCAGCCCAGCCAACGAGCTTCCGCGAGTGCAGAT
>JBOHCO010000706.1:0-3041 GCA_050698895.1 Streptosporangiaceae bacterium | reverse complement strand
GGCGCTGAGCAGCGCGTTCGGCCTGGGCTTCCTGACCTTCCTGCGGGTGGTCGTGGTGGTGACGGTGTCCTCGGTGGTCTGGGTGCCGATCGGGGTGTGGATCGGGTTCAACCCGCGGGTGGCCCAGTTCATGCAGCCCGTCGTCCAGGTGCTGGCCAGTTTTCCGGCCAACTTCGTCTTCCCGTTCGCCATCGTGGTCTTCCTGGACCTCGGGATCAGCCTGAATTTCGGCAGCATCCTGCTGATGGCGCTCGGCACCCAGTGGTATGTCCTGTTCAACGTCATCGCCGGCGCCAGCGCGGTGCCCTCGGACCTGAAGGACGCGATGGAGAACCTCGCCGTGCACGGCTGGGAGCGGTGGCGCCGGATGATCCTGCCCGCGATCTTCCCGGCCTACGTGACCGGCGCCATCACGGCGGCCGGCGGGGCGTGGAACGCTTCTATCGTGGCCGAGATCGTCCGGTACAACCACCACACGCTGGTGGCCAGCGGGCTGGGCAGCTTCATCGCCCGCAGCACCGGCAACCTGCCGTCGCTGCTGGCCGGCCTGCTGGTCATGGCCATCTACGTGACCGGCCTGAACGTGCTGCTGTGGCGGCGCCTGTACGCGCTGGCCGAGACGAGGTTCGCACTGGCATGACGACGACTCAGCCCGTGACGGGGGCCGGGGAGGGGCGCGGGAGCCGCGAGCCGCTGATCAGCGTGCGGTCGCTGAGCAAGTCGTTCGCCGGCCCCGCCGGGCGGCCCATCACCGTGCTCGACGACATCAACCTCGACGTGGCCGAGGGCGAGTTCGTGGCCCTGCTGGGCCGCAGCGGCAGCGGCAAGTCCACCCTGCTGCGCTGCATCGCCGGGCTGATCGCGCCCACCGAGGGCTGGGTGCTGTTCCGCGGCCAGCGGCTGACCGGGAGCAACCGGGAGACCACCATGGTCTTCCAGACCTTCGCGCTGCTGCCGTGGCTGACCGTGCAGCAGAACGTGGAGCTGGGCCTGGAGGCCCGCGGGGTGGCCGCCGCCGAGCGGACCGACCGCGCGCTGCGGGCCATCGACATCGTCGGCCTGGACGGCTACGAATCCGCCTACCCCAAGGAGCTGTCGGGCGGCATGCGCCAGCGCGTCGGCTTCGCCCGGGCGCTGGTGGTCGAGCCCGCGGCCCTGCTGATGGACGAGCCGTTCAGCGCCCTGGACGTGCTGACCTCGGAGAACCTGCGCGGTGAGCTGCTGGAGCTGTGGGAGGGCCAGCGCTTCCCGACCAAGACCATCGTGATGGTGACCCACAACATCGAGGAAGCCGTCCTGCTCGCCGACCGCATCCTGGTGCTGGGCACCAACCCCGGCCGGATCCGCACCGACATGCGCAACCCGCTGCCCCGGCCGCGCCGCCGCCGGACCCCGGAGTTCGACGAGCTGGTCGACGAGATCTACCGGATGATGACCCAGCGGGACGCGGCGCCCGCGGCCGAGCCGGCCGGCGACGGCGGCCGGGGGCGCGGCACGATCAGCGACACCCCGCTGCCGCGGGCCACCGTCGACGGGCTGTCCGGCCTGGCCGAGGTCATGCTGGGCCGGCATGGCGGCAGCGCCGACCTGGCCGACCTGGCCGACAGCCTGGGCCTGGAGGTCGACGACCTGCTGCCGCTGGTGGACGCGCTGGTCATGCTGGGCTTCGCCGAGCTGATCGAGGACCAGCTCGACCTGTCGCCCGCCGGGAAGGTGTTCGCCGGGGCCAGCATCCAGGACAGCAAGGAGATCTTCGCCCGGGCCTCGCTGGACCGCGCGCCGCTGGTGCGGACCATCTACCGGGCGCTCCACGGCAGCCTGGACGGCACGCTGCCGGCCGGGTTCTTCACCGACATCCTGCGCACCAGCTTCAGCGAGGCGGAGTCGGGCCGCCAGTTCGACATCGCGGTGAACTGGGGCCGGTACGCCGAGCTGTACGCGTTCGACGCCGAGCGCGACGAGGTCACCAGGGAAGAGCAGGGCATCGGGGCCGCCCTGGCCGAGGAGGCGCCCGCCCGGCGCGGCACCCTGTCGGTCCACCTGGGCGCGGCCCCCGGCTCGGGCAAGACGTTCACCATGCTGCGTGAGGGCCGCGCGCTGCGGTCCCAGGGCGAGGACGTGGTGATCGGCTTCGCGGACACCCGCGGCCGTCCCCGGACCGTCGAGGCCATCGGCGGCCTGGAGATTGTCCCGCCGCTGGGCGGCGCCGGCGACATGGACACCGCGGCCGTGCTGGCCCGCAGGCCTGGCGTCGCCCTCGTCGACGACCTGGGCCGGCACGCGGCGGGCATCCTGGCGCTGCGCGAGGCCGGGATCGACGTCATCACCACCGCCGACGTGGCCGACGTGCAGCGCGCCGCCGAGGCCGTCGAGGCCATCACCGGCCGCGCGCCCCCGGCCACGATCGCCGACGAGGTGCTGGACGCCGCCGACGCGGTCCAGTTCGTGGACAGCTCGCCCGAGGCGCTGCGCAAGCGCCTGGGCCACGGCAACATCTACCCGCCCGACCAGGTCGGGGCGGCGCTGGCGACCGAGTTCAAGACCGCCCGGCTGGCCGCGCTGCGCGAGGTCGGCCTGCGCCTCATCGCTGACACCCTGCTCGTAAGCCCCGCCCCGGACAGCGAGCGTCAGCGCGAGCGCGAACCGCAGGACGTGCTGGTCGCCGTCACCGGCCCGGACCGGGCTCGCGCCCTGGTCCAGCACGGCCAGCGGCTGGCCCGGCGCGGCAGCGCGGCCTGCTCCGTGCTGGTCATCGGGCCCGCCCCGCAGCGGGCCACGATCGCCGCGCGGGTCCGCGAGGAGGCCCTCGACGCGCGGATCCTCGAGCGGGAGGGCGACCCGGCCAACGTCATCCCGCAGGCCGTCCGCCAGGTCAGCGCCCGCCAGCTGGTCGTCGCCGCCCCGCCGCCCGGCCTGCTGGACCGGCTCGGCGGCAGCGCCATCGAGCGGCTGCGCGGCAGCGTCGTCGAGCGGCTCATCGCCCAGCTGCCCGACGTGCACCTGCACGTGCTGCCGGCGCCCGCGGCCGACGCCGAGACGCT
>JBOHCO010000705.1:0-1812 GCA_050698895.1 Streptosporangiaceae bacterium | reverse complement strand
GCTCTCGGCATGAAGACACCGGCCAGCGCTCGCCTGGTACACATCCGCAAATGAGTTGCCCGGGGGCGTGCGGGGCCGAGAATGAAGTCATGCTCGCTGTCCGCCGCCTGACCGCCGGGGACATTCCGGCCGTCACGGCCATTATCGAGAGCCTGCCGGACTACTTCACCAGCGATGTTCCGGCCAAGGCGGGCCAGGACGCCGCCCATCACGACAGCTGGGTGGTGGCCGATCCTGATGCGGTGGTGGGCTTCGCCATCGCCGAGCGCAAGTCGGCGCGCGGCGCGGAGATCCTCTGGATGGCCGTCGACCCGGCCTGGCGCGGCCGGGGCCAGGGGACCGTCCTGCTCGGCCGGGTGCTGGATGACCTGGCCGCGGACGGCGTCAGCGTGGTGGAGGTCAAGACGCTGGACCAGTCCGCTGGCTATGAGCCCTACCGGGCCACCCGCGCGTTCTGGGAGGGCCGCGGGTTCGTCCAGGTCGACACCATCGACCCGCTGCCGGACTGGCCGCCCGGCAATCCGGCCGCCATTTACGTGGCCGCGTTGCGGTCCACGACCGGCTGACCGGGCTGGGCGCGGTTAGCCGGCGGCGCGGGCGTAGCGGTCGGCGAGGCGGCGGACCGCCGCGGCCAGGTCGGGGGAGTCGATGACCTCGAAATCGGCGTCCAGCACGCCCAGCCAGAAGGCGATCTCGTCAACGGACCGGCCGCCGATCTGGACCAGGCAGCGATCGGGGCCCTGCGGCTCGATGCTGGCGCTCCATGAGCCCATCCGCGCCGCGACCTCCTGCGCCGGGGCGTGCACGATCACCCGGCCCTGCACCCGCATCTGCACCTGCCGCGTCCGGGCTGCGACGTAGGCGGCGATGTCGTCCGCGGGCAGCGGGCGCAGGGTGAACCGGTGCCCGACCGAGCGCGGCTCGCTGAGCCGATCGAGGCGGAAGGTGCGCCAGTCGTCCCGGTCCAGGTCGAAGGCCACCAGGTACCAGCGGCGGCCCCAGTTGACCAGCCGGTACGGCTCGACCTTGCGCTCGGTCCCCGAGCCGGCGTGGTCGGAGTAGCGGAACCGCATGACCTCCCGGTCCCTGGCCGTGGCCGCGATCGACGCCAGCAGCCGGCCTTCGACCTGCGGCCCGCGCCGCTGGGCCGAGACGCGCACGGTGTGCGACTGCAGGGCGTCGACACGGCGCCCGAGGCGAGGCGGGAGCACCTGCTGGAGCTTGGTGAGCGCGCGCAGCGCCGTCTCCTCCAGGCCCTCGATCGTCCCGCCGGTCGCTGTGCGCAGGCTCACCGCCGCGGCGACCGCCTCGTCGTCCTTGAGCAGCAGCGGCGGCATCGCCGCTCCGGCCGACAGCCGGTAGCCGCCCACCGAGCCGCGGGCGGCCTGCACGGGATAGCCCATCTGCCGCAGCCGCTCGACGTCATTGCGGACCGTCCGGGTGGTCACGCCCAGCCGCTGGGCCAGCTCCGGACCGGGCCACTCGCGCGGCGTCTGGAGCAGCGAGAGCAAGGACAGCAGCCTCTCCGGGGTCTTCGCTGGGGGGTTCCGGGGGGTGGCCCCCCGGGCGTGCAGACCTGGATCGGCTTCGCCGTCGTTCTCGCCGCCATGATCATCAACCTGCTCGACTCCACGATCGTGAACGTGGCCGCGCCCTCGATCCAGCGCGACCTGGGCATGTCCAGTTCCGCGCTGGTGTGGATCGCGGCGGCCTACACGCTGGCCATCGCCGTCGGCCTGATGACCGGCGGGCGGCTCGGTGACATGTTCGGCCGCAAGCGGATGCTCATGATCGGCCTGACCGGGTTCGTGG
>JBOHCO010000704.1:0-4356 GCA_050698895.1 Streptosporangiaceae bacterium | reverse complement strand
TGAGACTCATGGCGCCACCTGCTTGCCCCTGCTGATCATTAAATTGATATCACTATGCTAAACCCCTGATAGCAGCGCGTCAAACGGCCGGCGGCCGGCGCCCTCGCGCCAGTAGTCGCCGACTGCCCATGCGCCGGGCCGACGGGTCTGCCAAGCTGCTGACCGTGAAGCGCGAGGGCCCGTTCTGGGAATCGGTAGAAGGCCGGGCGCCGTTCCCGGCCGCGGCGGTCACCCTCGGCTGGGAGCTCATCGCGATCGATCCGGAGAACGGGACGATCGAGGTCGCGTTCACCGCCGGCGCCGCGTTCCTGAACCCCGCCGGAGTCGTGCAGGGCGGCTTCCTGGCCGCCATGCTCGACGACACGATGGGACCGGCCCTGGTCGCCGGGCTCGAGCCGGGTGATTTTGCCCCGACGACCGACCTGCACGTGCAGTTCCTGCGGCCGGCCCGGGCCGGCCGCCTCGTCGGCCGCGGACGGGTGGTGGGACGCGGCCGGGACGTCGCCTTCCTCGCCGGGGAACTCGTTGACCAGGACGGCGCCGTCGTGGCCGTCGCCACCGCCACGGCGCAGATCCGCAGGAACATGCTCGGCCGGCCATCCGCGCGGGACTGACCCGGGGTTACTCCGGCCAGTCGAGCTGAGCCTCGGGCACGCCCACGGACCGGCCGTGCTCCTCGGCCCTGGCCCGCCCGGAGCGATCTCCGCGCCGGTACCGGAAAACCTGGCCGCGGAAGACGACACATATCTCGTCGCGGGACCGGAAGTCGCAGTACCACCCGCCGTCCGCGATGAGCACGCGGCTCAGGGCGGTGGCCAGCTCAGCCGCGCGATCAGCGGCGACGCGGAACTCGATGAACGTCCACAGCTCCGGCTGGCCGGCCTCGGCGTCCCCGGCCGCGGCCCGGTGGATCCTGGTGACCGTCAGGGGAACGTCCTCCAGGGCCATCCCCGGCTGGAGGCTTTCCCCCAGCAGGGTCCCCGACCAGGTGCCGGCGTCGTCGCTCATCCGTGCGCCGGCAGGCTGGTCCGCATGACGGTGACGTCGATGCCCTCGTAGCGGGCGGCGTCAACGGGCTGCCAGGCCAGCCGCTCGTAGAGGGACTGCGCGGCGGACCCGTGCTCGGTGAACAGGTAGAGAGCGTCGTGGCCCAGCGCGGCGGCCCGGGCCTCGCAGCGGCGGACCAGCCGCTCGCCGTGGCCCTGGCGGCGGGCCGCCGGAGCCACGTACAGGCCCTTGAGCCACGGCGTCAGCCCGGCCGCGGGCTCGTAGCCGGGCATGTCACGGGCCACCAGGCAGGCGACGCCGACCGGCGCGCCGCCGGCGAGGGCGAGCATGGTGCCGGGGACCTGATCGGCCCCGGCCTGCGCGGCCAGCCCCGCGGTCCACGATTCGAGCGAGCCACCGGGGTCGCTGTGCCCCCACTCGCTCCAGTACCATTGCGCGGCCACGGGCACCACCTCGGGGTGGCGGCTGAGCGGCTCGATGACGACCTTCATCGCCTCCGGTCCTACCGCCCCGGAGCCGGTCATGGCAAGGAAATGCCCTCTACCCCCGGGGACCTGGGTACGGCTATCCGCAGAACATCGGATGGCTGGCCGAGCGCGCTGGTACGCACACTTGGTGCCGGAACCGCGTGCCGGTCATGCCGTGACATCAGCAAAGATCCCGCGCGGCCAGGCCAGCGCGGCCGGGCGCGCGGCCGGGCCGGAAGGTGACAAGTCATGAACAGCATTGATCAGGCGGGCGCCGTCCAGGCCAGCCTCGCCGCCCCCGAGCCGACCGACGAGGAGCGGGCCGCCGCGGCGGCGATGCTCCGGCTCATCGTCGGCCTGGATCTCGCAGCCGTCCACCATCTTCCGCGGCCGTTACTACCGGCTCACCGACGCTCGCTGTGACCCCAAGCCGGTGCAGCGTCCGCACCCGCCGCTGTGCGTCGGCGGCAGCGGGCGCCGGCGCACGCTGCGCACCGCGGCCCGCTTCGCCCAGCACCGGAACTTCGGCGACGGCACCATCGAGGACTTCGGCCGGGCCCGCGACGCGCGCTGCCAGCACTGCGCCGAGGTCGGCCGCGACCCGCGCAGATCCGGTTGTCGGCCCAGGCCCGGTCCGGCGGTGACCCGGCCGAGATATCCGCAACAGCCGCGGCCTATGCGCAAGCCGGAGCCCGGCTCCTGATCATCTCCCTGCCGCCACCGCACCACCCGGCGGTGCTGGAGCCGCTGGCCGCGGCGCTGGCCGAACTGGGCTGAATCCCCCGGCCGGCCGGGGTTGAATGGACCCATGTCCCTGGCCGAGCTTGCCGAACTGGCCGCGCGCAGCCGCCTGCCGTGGGTGAGCCTGGCCGGGACCGGCGTCCGGTTCGCCCCCGAGGTCCGCGTGGCCGTGGCCCCGCAGTCGCGGCTGGGCCCGCCCGGCTGGACGGCGCTGGTGAGCATCGCCGGTGAGGTCATCGCCACGGCGCCGGACCCGGCCACGGCCGACACGGTGCAGCAGGCCCTGGCCGGGCTGCCCGCGGCGTCCGTCACCGACGCCGGAGTGCTGGCCAGCCGGCTGAACATCGCCGAGATCCTCGGTCCGGCCACCCTGGCCTACCTGGACGCCGCCGACTTCCGCCGCCGCGACGGCCCGCCCGTCATCCTGGCCGGCCCGACCGACCTGGACGAGTTCATCGAGGCGGTCGACCCCGATGACCGGGCGGAGAGCGGCATCGAGGAGATCACCTCCCCGGCCTTCGCGGTGTGGGAGGACGACCAGGTCTGCGCGGCGGCCGGATACCGCGACTGGCCGGGCCGCACCGCCCACCTGTCCGTGCTGACCGGCCCCTGGGCGCGCGACCGCGGCCTGGCCCGGGTCGCCGCGTCGGCCGCCGTGACCCACGCCCTGGCCGGCGGCCTGCTGCCCCAGTGGCGGGCCCGCTCCGGCGCTTCCCGGCACGTCGCCCTGGCCCTCGGCTTCCGCGAGCTGGGCGCCCAGGCCACCCTGCGCCTGCGCGGCGACGACGGCGGGTGAGCGCCGGCCGGCCGGGCGTCCGCGCCGCCGACGGCCGGTGAGCGCGGTCGGACCAGCCGTCAGGTCGGCCGGGCTACGGCTGCGCGGCCCGTGAGCCTCCCCCCCGGGGGGGATGACCGCTTCCGCGGAAGCGCTTTGTGCACGTTTTCACAACCGCTTCCGCGCAAGCGCTCACGGCGTGCCTGCGGGCCGGCCGGCCAGCGCGGGCATCGGCCGGATCAGGGACGCCACCGGTTCGTCTTAGCGTTCCTCCTGGTCCGCGGCGTCCTCGCGACCCGGCGACGTCTTCTCGACCGGGAACAGGATCGGGCTGATCAGGTAGCGCGCCCGATCCGGGGTGGCCGGGTTGGCCAGCCGGGGGCCGATCGCGGCGCTCAGCTCGCCGATCAGAGCGACCAGCTCGTCGCGGCTCAGCCAGATCGCCCGCTGCTGGTAGCCGACCAGGTCGGCGGCCGGGTCGGCGTCGTCCCGGTCCAGGTAGGCGCTGAACTCGGCCAGCAGCGCGGCCATGGAGGCCGGGAACGCGCGGCGGTGCTCGTCCGGCGACACCGACTCGAACGCCTCCGGGCTGACCGACGCCCGCTCCTGGCTCAGCCGGTAGCTGCGCTCCACCGCGCCGCGGACCCGCTGCTCGCCGGCCACCTCGAGGATGCCGTTGGCGGCGAGCAGGTCGACGTGCCGGTAGACAGTGGCCTTGGAGACATCCGGCAGCCGGGCGGCGAGCCCGGCGGTGGTGAGCAGCCGCCCGCCCCGCATCGCGTGCACGATCCGCAGCCGGACCGGGTGGGCCAGCAGCTCCAGCATGTTGGACCTGCGGGACTACGACCCGGTGGCGACGGCGGCCGGGCTGGGCCGGCCGGTCCTCATCCTCCAGGGCGGACGTGACTACCAGGTCACGGTGGCCGACGACCTGGCCCGGTGGCGGGCCGGGCTGGGGCACCGGGACGACGTCGCGATCCGCGTCTACCAGGCGGGCGACCACCTGTTCTTCCCCGGCTCGGGGCGCTCGTCGCCGGCCGAGTACGACCCGCCGCAGCACGTGGACCCGGCGGCGGTGGCCGACATCACGCAGTGGCTGGCCGCCCGCTAGCTCAGGCGCGCGGTCGTGTACGCCTCCTGCTCCGCTAGTCCCGCCCGGACAGGCCCCTGGCTAGTCCCGCCTGGTGCAGGCCTCGCCCTGTCTGTCCTGGCCCTGTCTGTCCTGGCCCAGGCTGTCCTGGCCCAGGGCTGGCCCCGCACCCTGCGCGTCCCTCGAGTCCCGTGGTCACCCCACGCCACACTGGTGGCCGCGCATCTGCTGATCACGGTCGTGAGTGTCCCGTTGCTACCCCCAGGGGGTAGCAA
>JBOHCO010000703.1:0-3648 GCA_050698895.1 Streptosporangiaceae bacterium | reverse complement strand
GACCTGGAGGGCGCCGCGGCCTCGGCGCTGGCGTCCGGCTCCAGCCGGGCCCTGGTCCTGATGGCGGTCCTGGCCGTGCTGCGCGAGGGCTTCGAGACCGCGGTGTTCCTGCTGGCCACCTTCGACGCGGCCAGCGACCCGACGGCCTCGTGGGCCGGCGCCCTCATCGGGATCCTGGTCGCGGCCGGCGTCGGCTACGCGATCTACAGCGGCGGCGCCCGGCTCAACCTGGCCCGGTTCTTCCGCATCACCGGGCTGGTCCTGGTGCTGGTCGCGGCCGGGCTGGTGATGACCGCGTTCCGGACGGCCAGCGAGGCCGGCTGGCTGACCCTCGGCCAGGGCCAGGGCCAGGCCCTGGACCTGGCCTGGCTGGTCCGGCCGGGCACGCCGCTGTCCTCCCTGCTCACCGGGGTGCTGGGGATCCAGCCCGACCCGGCCTGGATCGAGGTCATCGCCTGGCTGGCCTACCTGGTGCCCTTGGCGCTCAGCGTGGCCTGGCCGCAGCGCCGGGGGTCCCGCCAGCAGACCACCGAAGGGAGCACGGTCCTTGTCCGGCAGCCACCGCGCTAGGGACTGAGCGGCCGGGCGGTAGTCGCCGGGCTCGCGATCGCGCCGCTGCGTGCGCCACGGGATGCACGGGATGCACGGGATGCACGGGATGCGCGGGATGCGCGGGATGCGCGGGATGCGCGGGATGCGCGGGATGCGCGGGGTGCGCCAGTTCCGGCGGATCGCCGGGATCCAGGGACGCCGCCGCCCGGACCGCCACGGTCACCATCGAGCTGACCCCGGCCGGGTGCGCGCCGAAGCCCGCGCAATCTGCTCGGGTTCATCGGGAACTGGGACCGTGACTTCTCCAGCAGGACGTCATCGGCCGGGCCAAGGTCTCCGGCGCCCCGCTGTCCGGCGGGGCCGAGTTCACCGCGCCCGACTTCGCCGCCCGCGGCCCCGACGGCCAGCCCGTCATCCCGGCCCGGGCGCACATCCGGCTGGCCAGCCCCGCGCACAACCAGGGGACGCGCATCCTGCGCCGCGGCCACTCGTTCACCGACGGCTAGGACCCGGCCCAGTTCATCCGGCTCCAGCGGGCCCTGGCCGGGACGCGCTCGACGAGCACATCCGCCACACCGGCAGCGCCGTCTTCGCCTGCCCGCCCCCGGCGGCCCGGCCAGCACTGGGGCCAGGCCCTGCTGGCCTGACCAGCGACGGACTTCCTCAGGCGCCCGGTCAGACCGCGGGCTGCTGCTGGGTGGCGCAGTGGATGCCGCCGCCCCCTTCGGCCAGGTTGCTGATCGTGAGCTGGACGATTTCCCGCGTCCCTCGACCGCCGCAAGACCTCGAGGGCCTGCCGCTCCGAGACGGCCCAGATGTTCGTGGCGCCGGGGTTCGCGGGCTGATCCACGACCACGTCGGCCGGGCGGACGAACCGGGCCAGGCCATCGATATGGTCGTCGGTGATGTCATGATTGCGCAGGCCAGGGACCCAGATCATGGTGCGGGCGCCCAGGTGCTCGCAGATGTCGGCGGTGAGCTGCGCCTTCGACCGGCCGGGGTTGCGGTTCCGGTTGATGATCGAGCTCTCGGTGGCCATGACCGTGCCGTGACCGTCTGCCTCGAGCGCCCCGCCCTCGGCGACGAAGGGGGCGGTGAACCGCGGAACGCCCATCATCGCGAGTACCTCGCGGGCGATCTTCGCATCGTTCGGATGCACCTGCCTATTGCCCCACCCGTTGAAGTTCATGTCCAGGCCAGCCAGGCCGCCGCGGCCGTTGACGAGGAAGACTGGTCCCATGTCCCGCATCCAGAGGTCATCGTTCACCAGCGGGACGATCTCCACGCGCCGGCCACAGGCCGCGGCGGCCTCGCGTGCCTGCCGCGGCCGCGCGACCATGGCTACCGGCTCGAACCGGGCGATCGCCCGCGCCACGGACGCGACATCGCTCCGGACGCCGGGCAGCATGCGGCCCCAGACATCCTCCCGCGCGGGCCACGCCATCCAGGTCCGCGCCTGCGGGGCATCGTCGGCCGGAGCGAACCATCCCCGCGCGCGGGGCGTCCCGGCCGCCAGCGCCCGCCCATGCTGACCGGCCGGCCCCGCGCCGTCCTGGCAGCCTGCCACCGCGGCGCCGGCCGCGACCGCCAGCACGGCCCGGCGGGACAGGACCCGCGAGCCGGAAGAATCAGCACCCCCCACCGCACCCAGTAGATCAGAAGGACACGTCGCGGCGGCGGATCAGGGTGATGGCGGCTGCCGTGAGAGCCAGCGCGTACCCGGCCATGATGAGCGCGCCGGCCCATGCGGGCGGAGCGTGCGGGAACGCGCGGCAGGGAGCGATCATCACGTCGGTCGCGACAGCGGGTGCGAGGACGGACGTCCCGAGCATCCAGGCCTGGCCGCCGAGGCTGTAGATCAGGTGCGAGATCAGTTCCGCGGCGGCGAATCCGCCCGCATAGCCGGCCAGGCCCGCGATCACCGCGGCGGCCGGGCCGCGGATGACCGCGCCCAGGCCCAGCCCGAGGACGGCCCAGGCGACGAACGCGAGCAGGCTGAGCAGCACCGGGCGGATCACGCCCCATCCGGCCAGTGACGTGCTGAGGTGCTGGCTGCCCAGGTAGAACGCGGTGGTCACCCCGCTCGCGACCGTGGCCACCAGCCAGAAGAGCGCGCCGAAACACGCGACCGCGGTCAGCTTGGCCACGATGACCCGGCCCCGGCGGGGAACGGTCATGAACGTCGCCGCCGCGGTGTGCTGGGCGAACTCGTCCGTGGCAGCGCGCATGCCGAGGAGCATCACGAACAAGACGCCCGGGACCTGGCCCGAGGTCAGCATGCTGGCGGCGATCCCCGCCGCGCCCGCCGGCGTGCGCGCCAGGGCGGCCTGGCCCAGGGCCTGCGCCCGGTCCGGGAGGTTCTGCGGCGGGTAGAGCTGAAAGTGGTGGCTGAACCCGTTGCGGGCCAGGGCCGCCGCGGTGAACAGCGTGAAGCCGGCCAGGAACAGCCACCAGGACCGGGTCGTGCGGATCTTCATGACCTCGGCCCTGACCAGGCGCAGCGGCCGGGGGGCACCGGCGCCGGCGCGACCCGGTGCGAGGCTGCGCGCGGTCATCGGATCGCGGCCTTTCCCGCGGTCAGCTCCAGGAACGCCGCCTCCAGATCCGGGCCCTGCGTGGCCAGCTGGTGGATCGCGATGCCGGCCCGCTGGGCCGCGTCCCCGATCTCGGCGGCGTCGGCCCCGGTGATGTAGACGCAGCCGGCGCCGGCCGGCATCATGGTGGTCCCGCCGCCGAGCGCGGCCGTGAGCACGGCCAGCTCGGGACTGCGCACCAGCGTGCGGCTGACCGCCGTCATCGAGCCGATGACGGAGGCCACCGTGCCCCGAGCGATCAGCCGGCCCGCCGCGATGATGATCAGGTCGTCGGCGAGCTGTTCCATCTCCGCGAGCAGATGGCTGGACAGCAGGATCGTCCGGCCGTCCGCGGCCAGCGCCCGCAGCACGCCGCGCAGCCAGCGGATCCCCTCGGGATCCAGCCCGTTGGTCGGCTCGTCCAGTACCAGCACCTGCGGGTCGCCCAGCAGCGCGGTCGCGATGCCGAGGCGCTGCCGCATCCCCAGGGAGTATCCCCGGCACCTGCGGCGGGCGGCCGCGG
>JBOHCO010000702.1:0-1902 GCA_050698895.1 Streptosporangiaceae bacterium | reverse complement strand
CCGCGGCCGCCCGCCGCAGGTGCCGGGGATACTCCCTGGGGATGCGGCAGCGCCTCGGCATCGCGACCGCGCTGCTGGGCGACCCGCAGGTGCTGGTACTGGACGAGCCGACCAACGGGCTGGATCCGGCCGGGATGACGGGCTGGCCGTCGGGGCCCCGGGCGGCGAAGTCGGGCGCGGTGAACTCGGTCCCGCCGGACAGCGGGGCGCCGGAGACCTTGGCCCGGCCGATGACGTCCTGCGGGTCGCGCAGGTAGTCACGGTCCCAGTTCTCGATGAACCCGAGCAGATTGCGCGGGCTTCGGCGCGCACCCGGCCGGGGTCAGCTCGATGGTGACCGTGGTGGTCCGGGCGGCGGCGTCCCTGGATCCCGGCGATCCGCCCGAACTGGCGCACCCCGTGCATCCCGTGCACCCCGTGCACCCCGTGGCGCACGCAGCGGCGATCGCGAGCCCCGGCGACTACCGCCGGGCCGCTCAGTCCCTAGCGCGGTGGCTGCTGGACAAGGACCGTGCTCCCTTCGGTGGTCTGCTGGCGGGACTGCTTGCGGGACTGCTGCCGGCCCCGGCGCTGCGGCCAGGCCACGATGAGCGCCATGGGCACCAGGTAGGCCAGCCAGGCGATGACCTCGATCCAGGCCGGGTCGGGCTGGATGCCCAGCACCCCGGTGAGCAGGGAGGACAGCGGCGTGCCCGGCCGGACCAGCCAGGCCAGGTCCAGGGCCTGGCCCTGGCCGAGGGTCAGCCAGCCGACCTCGCTGGCCGTCCGGAACGCGGTCATCACCAGCCCGGCCGCGACCAGCACCAGGACCAGCCCGGTGATGCGGAAGAACCGGGCCAGGTTGAGCCGGGCGCCGCCGCGGTAGATCGCGTAGCCGACGCCGGCCGCGACGAGGATCCCGATGAGGGCGCCGGCCCACGAGGCCGTCGGGTCGCTGGCGGCGTCGAAGGTGGCCAGCAGGAACATCGCGGTCTCGAAGCCCTCGCGCAGCACGGCCAGGAACGCCATCAGGACCAGGGCCCGGCTGGAGCCGGACGCCAGCGCCGAGGCCGCGGCGCCCTCCAGGTCGCCCTTGAGGTCGCGGGCGTGCCGCCGCATGAACGCGATCATGGCGGTGACCATGGCCACGGCCAGCGCGCCGACGACGGTCTCCAGGCCCTCCTGCTGCGCCTGGGGCAGGCCGGCGGAGACCGCCTGGAGCGCGACCGCGACGCCCGCGCAGATGACGACCGCCGCGGCGGTGCCGATCCAGACCAGGCGCAGCGCGTCGCGGCGGCCCTGCTGGCCCAGGAACGCGGCGATGATTCCCACGATCAGCGCCGCCTCGAGCCCCTCGCGCAGCCCGATAACGAACGTCGGCAGCACGCGGCGCCTCCTCTGCTCCAGACCTGAAGCCCTGACCTCAAACTAAGGTTAGGCATGCCTAAGTAAGGCATACCTAACCTTGAGTGGCGGCAGCCTGTCAAGTACCGGAGGCACCAGGCGGGCACGCTCAGGTGACGTGTCGGCAGCCCAGGGTACGGCTTGAAGGGAGGGAGAGGAGTGACTCGTGTCCCATCACCTGGACGCCCCGCTGGCCCGGCAGAACGGCCGGCTGTACATCGACGACCGGTACGTGTTCCCAGGTCCGGACAGCACCGTCCTGGTCATGGACGTCAACTCCACGATCACCGGGCCCGACATCCAGCCCGGGCGCATCGCCGACTCGTTCTATGTCGACTTGTCCCTGCTGTCGATCGTCAACGGCGCCGTGAAGAGCGGGACCGCGCCCGACCTGTCCGCGTGGCGGCCCGCCGCCGCGCAGAACAGCTTCGCCGGCACGACGGTCGAGTCGATCGTGCTCGAGGTCTCCCACCAGCACCCGCTGCTGCGGCCCGGCGCCCGGACCGGGGTCTGGTGCAC
>JBOHCO010000701.1:0-5465 GCA_050698895.1 Streptosporangiaceae bacterium | reverse complement strand
GCCGAGCGCGCTCACCGGCGCCCCGGCCGCGCGCAGGCGCCGGTCCAGCTCGTAGGTGAACAGCAGGTTGGCCAGCTTGGACTGGAAGTAGGCCGTGTCGGGCCGGTAGCCGTGCTCGGACTGGAGGTCGCCGAAGTTCATCACGCCCTCCCAGTGGCCCTGGCTGCTCGTGGCCACCACCCGCGAGCCAGGGGCGGCCAGCAGCCGGTCCAGCACCAGGCCGGTGAGCGCGAAGTGGCCGAGGTGATTGGTGGCCAGCGTCAGCTCGAAACCGTCCTCGGTCCGCTCGTAGGGCGGCTCCATCACCCCGGCGTTGTTGATCAGCAGGTCCAGCCGCGGGTACCGGGCGCTGATCTCCGCGGCCGCGGCCCTGACCGAGGCCTGGCGGGCCAGGTCCAGGCCGACGACCTCGAGCCGGGCGGCCGGATTCCCGGCCCGGATCTGCCCGGCCGCCCGCTCGGCCTTGCCGACGTCGCGGCAGGCCAGGACGACCAGCGCGCCATGACGGCCAGCACCCTGGCAATCTCCCGCCCGATGCCGGCGCTGCCCCCGGTCACCACGGCCGTGAGACCGGTCAGGTCGCCAGCGTCGTCCGCCGTCCACCGGCCGGGCCGGGCCGACCGTGTCTTCATCGCCGCCACCTCGCACCACCCTGTTAATCTTAATGACTTTCAGATTAACTGATAGCCGTTAAGATAGCGGTGCGCAGCAAGCGAGGCAAGGCCGGGGCTGGATCGGGCAGTCCGTGATCACGACTGAGTCATCGCGACTGATCACGACCGGGTGATCACGACCGGGTGGTCACGACCAGGTTCCCGCGGCGTTTTGCGGGCAAACGGTCACGATCACTAAGAAACCGGGCTGTGCGGGTCGGATCAGCCATGTGACGGCGTCTCGGTGCGTAGCCTCGGTGCCATGGATGCCCGTCGGTGGATCGTGGGCCTGCCCGTGCTGGCCCTGGCCGGCGCGCTGCTGAGCTCGTGCAGCAGCCCGGCGTCGCCGCAGCCCACGGCCAGCCGCTACCTCTCGGACTGGGCCCGGCGGGACTGGGCCGGGATGCGCGGCCTGGTCGCCTCCCCGCCGGCCGACTTCGCCGCGGTCAACGCGGCGGCGCTGACCGACCTGGGCGTCCGGCAGGCCAGCTACACGGCGGGCCGGCTCACGGCCAGCGGCAGCACGGCCGCCGAGCCGGTGACCCAGCGGCTGGCGATCGCGGGCATCGGCACGGTCACGCTCAGGACCCGGCTGCGCCTGGTCCAGCGCAGCGGCCAGTGGCGGGTGAGCTGGACCCCGGCCACCATCGCGCCGCAGCTCAAGCCGGGCGGCCGGCTGGCGCTCCAGACGACCTGGCCCGCGCGGGCCGTGATCCTGGGCGCGGGCGGCGCGCCGCTGACCACCCAGGCGCCCCAGGTCACCGTCGGCGTGGAGGGCCAGCGGGTCAAGCACGCCGCCTCGCTGGCCCGCACGCTGATCGCCTCGGGCGCGCCCGAGGCGCAGGTGAAGGCGGCGCTGACCGCGGCCAGGGCCAAGCCGGCCTGGTTCGAGCCGGTGTTCACGATCAGCCAGGCCCGGTACCGCAAGCTGAAGCCGACGCTGTACCCGATCCCCGGCACGGTCTTCCAGAACACCAGCGCGCGGACCGCCGTCACCGCCGGCCTGGCCGCGCACCTGGTCGGCGGCGTCGGCCCGATCACCGCCCAGGAACTGCACGCCCTGGGCGCGCCGTACACCGCGGCCAGCGTCATCGGCCAGGCGGGGCTTGAGCAGGCCTACGAGCGGCAGCTGGCCGGGTCGCCCGGCGCCGCGGTGACCGTGCTCCGTCCCAGTGGCTCCGTCCAGGCCACCATCGCCAGGATCGCCCCCCGGCCGGGCCGGCCGGTGCGGACCACCATCGAGCCCCGGGTCCAGCGGGCCGCGGAGACCGCCCTGTCCCGCATCCGCAAGAACGCGGCCCTGGTCGCCGTGAACGCCACCACCGGCTCGGTGCTGGCCGCGGTCAGCGTGCCCGCCTCCAACCCGTTCGACCAGGCGCTGGGCGGCTCCTTCCCGCCCGGCTCCTCGTTCAAGGTGATCACCTCGACGGCGCTGATCGAGCACGGGCTCACCCCGGCGTCGGCGGCCAGCTGCCCGCCCGGCATCACCGTGGACGGCGAGCGCTTCCACAACGCCGAGGGCACGGCCCCGGTCAGCGACCTGCTGCACGCCTTCGCCGAGTCCTGCAACACCGCGTTCATCGGGCTGGCCGTCCGCCACCTCGCCCCGGCCGACTTCCCGCGCACCGCCGCCGAGTACGGGCTCGGCTCCGACCCGCGGATGGGCGTGCCCGCGTTCGGCGGCCAGGTACCCAGGCCGGGCAACGAGGCCGACCTGGCCGCGACGACGATCGGCCAGGCCAAGGTGCTCGTCTCGCCGCTGGCCATGGCCATGGTCGCGGCCGGCGTCGACACCGGGTCCGTGCACGCGCCCCGGCTGGTCGACGGCGCCCCCGACGACCAGGCGCCGGCGCACGCGCTGCCCCGGACGGTCGTCACCGACCTGCACCGGATGATGGCCCAGGTCGTCGCCACCGGCACCGCGGCCGGGCGCGGGCTGCCGCCGGGCACCTACGCCAAGACCGGTACGGCTCAGTACGGCTCCGGCCACCCGCTGCCCACCGATGCCTGGCTGATCGGGTTCAACGGCGACATCGCGTTCGCGATGGTGGTCCATGACGGCGGCGAGGGCGGACCCACCGATGGCCCGGTCGTGGCCCGGTTCCTGCGGCTCCTGCACCAGGGCTAATCGCGTCCGGATCCATGAGCGCCCTTCCATACACCGGCACAGTCGGGACCGGCGCCGGAAATAGACCGAGTTAACGGCACCGTTCTGTTCGTTTGCAATTCGCATTTTGCATTTATCATCGGCGGTCGCCTCACGGTTAGGCGGCCGCCGATGATCTCATGCGATCCGGGAAGCACGCTGCGTGCTCAACCAGCTATAGTGACCTCGATTCGTTCGAGAACGGAGTACGCATGGCCCAGAAGGTTGAGACCGTCTTCATCGACGATCTCGATGGGAGCGAGGCAGAAAGTACGGTCCGCTTCGGACTGGACGGCAGCGACTATGAGATCGACCTGAATGTCGCGCACGCCAGCGAGCTACGGAATGCACTGGAGAAGTACATCGGGGCTGGCCGTAAGCTCAACGGCACCGTTCGGCGGGTCGGTCGCAGTAGCGCCCGCAAGAGCCCGAACAGCGGTCCGAACCCCTCCGAGGTACGCGAGTGGGCCAAGAGCCAGGGCATCGAGGTCAAAGACCGCGGTCGCGTCCCGGCTGAATTGGTGGTGAAGTTCAAGGCCGCCGCGGACGCATAGCGGTCCTGGCGACCCTGGCCGTCGATAACCGGTTCCTGCGCTTCCATACCGCCGCCACGCCGGCGGTTGTGTTTGCTCCAGGCCCGGGAAGCGACGGCCATTCGCTTTAGCGGAGTTCCCCGCTTACAGTAAAGTTTCTATCCAGCGCAGGTGTCCGTTCACGACGGCCGCCGTCCGGGTTGCCCCGCCCGGTTCGCGCAGCCGGAGCGCCGCACCGGGCCGGGCCGGCGCCGGGCGCGGGTCCGGATCAGGCGAATCCTCGACGGACAGCCACCACAGCGGCCCGGTCTCGCCCGCGGACAAGATGGCGTTATCAAAGGCCTCCCGGCGCGACGCCGGAACATGCAGCCGGGTGGCCGAGTGAAACACCACCCGGGGCCGGCCGGCGGGCAGCGTCGCGGCCAGGCCCGGGAGCACGTCGATCGCGTCGCCCCGGTGAATGACCGGCGGGTCCGCCGCCACCAGCGCCAGGGCGGCCGACAGCAGGGTCCGCTGGTCCTGGTTCTCCGGCCACACCAGTGCCTCCAGCCAGCGCCGCCCCTCCGGATCCCCGGCGTCCACCGGCTCCAGGTCCACGCCGGTCACGCTGGCGACCGCCGGCAAGGCATTCAGGTCCGGCGTCGGGCCCGGGCCGAAGTGCTCCGCGGTGAGCTGGACCGGCGAAGCCGGGTCGCCGAACCGGCGACCGCCGACCCGGTACCCGTACCGGTCGAAACGGAGGGTGAGGCCCGCGCTCGCCCCCACCTCGATCACGTCGACCGGGCCGGCCAGGTCCGGGGCGATCAGGCTCAGCCCGAGCCGGAGTCCCAGCGCCCGCTGGACCTGGTTGGTCTGGACCAGCCGGGTGCTGATGATCTCGGTGAGCTCCGTCTCGTAGGCCGCGCAGAACGACACCAGGGCCGGCCCGGCCTGGGCCGGCGACCGAGCGTCCTGCCCGGCTACCGACGGGTAGAACTCGGCCAGCGGATGGTCGGCTCCGGCCAGCAGCAGCTGATGGACCGCCCCGAAGAACAGGAACGCCGGGTACTGGCCGGGCCTCCCGCGGGCGGCCAGGTCCAGCAGCCGGTCATGACCGGCCACGACCGGGCTCAGCGCGCAGTACAGCGGCGAGGCGGCGAACTCCAGCTGGCCCGCGAAAGCGCGGTGCAGCTCCTCGCGGTGCTGCTTCGCCCGGTGCTGCTTCGCCCGGTGCTGCTTCGCCCGGTGCAGCTCCGCCCGGTGCTGCTCCGCCCGGCTGGGCACGGCCTCAGGCGGGCTGCTCGGCCTGGATCTCCCTGACGACCGTCAGTGCGTCGCTGACGTGCCCCCCGATGTTGGTCATCGAGTTGAAGACGTGCCGGACAGTGCCCGCGCGGTCGATCACGTAGGTCACCCGGCCGGGCACCACGCCGAGCACCGCCGGGACGCCGTAGCTCTTGCGTACCTGGCCGCCCGCGTCACTGAGCAGCGTGAACGGCAGCTTGTGCTGGCCGGCGAAGGCCGCGTGCTTGTCGGCGGAGTCGGAGCTGACCCCGATCACCTCGGCGCCCGCGTCGGTGAAGACCTCGTGGCTGTCGCGGAACGCGCAGGCTTCGGCCGTGCACCCGCGGGTGTTGTCCTTGGGGTAGAAGTACAGGACGACGACCCGCTCGCCCAGCCGGTCCGAGAGCCGGACCTGCTCACCGGTCTGCGACGGGAGCGCGAAGTCGGGCGCCTTGTCCCCGACCTGAACACCACGTGCCATGGACTGCCTGCCTTCTGCCGGGGGCCCCGCGGCAGATTCTAGCCAGCTGTCACCTGGGTTAACGTGGCTCGGGACTTCTGGGGCGACCGCAGCGCTCTCCAGGCGCGGCCGAGTCTGCTGCGTTCTCGTGCGCCGCATGGGTTAAACGGGCACCCATCGCGGCTGATCCTGGCGGGGCCGGTCGCCGAGCCAGAAGGCCTGGTCGCCGCGTTCGCGCGGAGCTGGGATCGTGCTGTTTCCGTCCGGCCTGCCAGTGCCGTACCTAGTACTACAGGGCTACATCCCGGCGTGTCGCCGGCACATCGGTAAAACCTGTGAGATTATCGGAATGTGAATTTTTCCCCTGGGATTGACAAGCTCCCGGCCGCCGCGGTTACCCCGGAAGACCT
>JBOHCO010000700.1:0-2090 GCA_050698895.1 Streptosporangiaceae bacterium | reverse complement strand
GCCCGGCGGCCCAGGCGGCCCGCCTGCTGGACACGCTGCGCGCCCTGGAGCACGGGCCCTGGTGGCCGCCGCTGGACGAGCTGATCGACGCGGCCCGGCACTTCTACGCCGGCGGCCTCACCGAGTCCCAGCTCGCCCCGGCGGGCTAGGCGCCACGGTCGCGCTCGTAGGTGAGCAGGGCGAGGGTGTCACCGACGGCCTGGACGCCGGCCAGGCGCATGGGCTGCTGGTCGCTGGTCTCGCCCAAAAGGCGCTCGCCGTCCCCGAGCACGACCGGGAAGATGATCAGCCGCAGCTCGTCGACCAGGTCGTTCTCCAGCAGGGCGTGCGCGAGCTGGATGCTGCCGTTGAGGACGATGTCCCCGGCCAGCTCCTCCTTCAGCTTGGTGACCTCGCTGACCACGTCGCCGCCGAGCACCGTCGAGTTGGTCCACCTGGGCTGGTCCAGGGTCGCGGACACGACGTACTTGGGCATGCTGTTCAGCCGGTCCGCCCACGGGCCGCTCCGGGACAGCCACCGGTCGGCGAACCACTCGTCGCTGCGCCGGCCGAGCAGCAGGGCCCCGGCGGCCAGCGCCTCGTCCAGCAGGACCCCGGCCCATGCCTCCCGATCGGAGTTGCCGAGCTGGACGCCCCAGCCGCCGTGCCGGAATCCCCCGTCGCCGACCGGGTCCTGGACGACCCCGTCGATGGTGACGTTCTCGCTGACAATGATCTTTCCCATGGCGGTTCTCCTCCGCGCTGGCGTGGTCCTGCCTGTCAGTAGGTCGGACACCGCGATTCCGGGAAACCGGTCGGTCGCCGGCCGCCCAGTTCGCCGCCCGGCCGGTGTCTGTACGACGATGGAACTGCTGCCAGCTGCGGGAAGAGGTGACGCGGGGGTGATCGTAGTGGCCGACCAGGTAGGGGCCGACGCCCTGATCTCACGGGCCCGGACCGGGGATGACGAGGCGTTCCGGGAGCTGACCGAGCCGCACCGCCGGGAGCTGCAGGTGCACTGCTACCGGATGCTCGGCTCCATCCAGGACGCCGAGGACGCCGTGCAGGACACGCTGCTGGCCGCCTGGCAGGGCTTCGCCGGGTTCGAGGGCCGGGCCTCTATCCGCACCTGGCTGTACCGGATCGCCACCAACCGGTGCCTCAACGCCCGCCGCGCGGCCAGCCGCCGTCCCGCGAGCGCGTGGGACATTCCGGGCGTGGAGCCGCCCGAGCCGACCCGGTTCGGCGAGCTGGCCTGGCTCCAGCCCATTCCCGACACGCTGCTGGAGGGCGCGATCGACACGCCGCCCGGCCCGGAGGCCCGGTACGAGCAGGCCGAGTCCATCTCGCTGGCCTTCGTGACCGCCCTGCAGGTCCTGCCGCCGCGCCAGCTCGCGGTCCTGATCCTGCGCGACGTGCTCGGCTTCCGGGCCCGCGAGGTGGCCGGGATGCTGGACGCGACCGTCGAGTCGGTCAACAGCGCCCTCAAGCGGGCTCGCACCAGCCTGGAGCGCCGCCAGCCGCCAGCCGCCGGCCGGGAGCCGCCGCCCGCCGCCGGGTCACCCGCCGAGGGCGCGATCGTGTCGAAGTTCGTCCGCGCCTACGAGTCCGCCGATCTCGACGAGCTCGTGGCCCTGCTGACCGACGACGCCTTCATCTCGATGCCGCCGGTCCCGTTCGAGTACGAGGGCCGGGACGCCGCGGGCCGGTTCTTCGCCAGCATCTTCGGCGCGGGCCGCCGGTTCGACCTGGTGCCGCTGCGGGCCAACGGCCAGCCGGCCTGCGGCGCCTACGTGCGCGGCCCGGACGGCATCAGCCACTGCACGGGCCTGTTCGTCTTCACCCTGGCCGGCGACCGGATCAGCGCCCTGACCCGCTTCGACACCGCGGTGCTGCCCTGGTTCGGGCTGCCGCGCTCGCTCCCGAGCCGGTAGCAGGCCGCCGGTGCCGTACTGAACGCCCGCGCGCCCGCTTCTTGCTGTTATCAGTGTTGCGGGCCCTCATGGCAGACTCGGTCGCATGAGCGTGGATGCCGTTCCGCCGCCGGGCTATCACCGCGTGACGCCCCGCATGGTGGTCAGCGATGTCCGGGCGGCGGCGGCCTTCCTGCG
>JBOHCO010000699.1:0-1782 GCA_050698895.1 Streptosporangiaceae bacterium | reverse complement strand
TCGATGGTGTCCAGCAGCGCGGCCAGGCAGAGCACGGCCAGCGCGATGACGTGCCGCCGCGTCCAGGCAAACGCGGCCGGCGGAGCCGCTGAAGTCACGAGGATCCTCCTACTGATCGCTCAGTAAGTGTGATCCTATGAACTTACTGGGCGATCAGCAAGCTCAGCTCAGGGTCGCCGGCTCAGCAGGACCGTTCTCCGGGATCAGGCATCCGAGCTGGCCTGGGCAACCATGAAGTGGGCCACGCACGAGCACGCGCGACGGGGCGCCTGCCGCCCCGTCGGCTGCCCCGCCCAGCGCCGTGACCAGCGCCCGGGCGCGGACCTGGTGACCGATCGCGGCGGCCTGGCGGAGGATCTCGGCGCCGGTGCGGCCGGTGGCGCCGAGCACGAGGATCCTCATCGCTCGCTCCACCGCGCCAGGGCCTCTCCCCAGGCGGCGACATCCACGAAGTGGTTGTCGAAGCGATCCTGGCTGTCGAGAATCTCCTGCGGGCTGGCCTGGCCCTTGATGACCCGGTCGGCGAGCCGGAAGTACGCGAAGCGGTCCCGCGCGGCGGGCGCGAACGTGATCAGCACGTCGGCCCCGGTGTCCGGCGCCGCGGCGAAGGCGTGCGGCATCAGTCGCGGCACGGCCAGGAAGTCGCCCTCGGCCAGGGTGATCACCTGATCCCCGGCCAGGGCCCGGAGTGCCCCGCCCAGGACGAAGAAGATCTCGGCCGAGTCGCGGTGGTAGTGCGGCGGCGGCCCGCCGGCGCCGGGCCCGAGCCGGGTCCGGTTGGCGCTGACGGCGCCATCGGTGGTGGCGAAGTCGGCGAGCAGGGTGATCCGGGACGGCCCGCCGCCGAGTTCCTCGGCGTCCGCGGCCCGGACCAGCGCTGGCGCGGTCATCTGTGCCTCCTCGATCTGTGCCTCCTCCATCTGTGTCTCCTCGGCCATCGGGCCTCGTCAGCCGGCTGGCCTCCTCGGCAAACTAGTTCGCTCCCTGATAGTACGTTAGCGAATTATTCTTGAGCAACCTAGAATCTGGGGCATGGCGAGGCGGGCGGATGAGCGGGACGAGGGCCTGCGGGATCAGGGTCCGCGGGATCAGGGTTCGCGGGATCAGGGTTCGCGGGATCAGATGGACGTCATCCTGGAGCAGTGGCGCCGGGAGCGGCCCGACCTGGACCTGTCCCCGATCGGGGTGCTCGGGCGGGTCGGCCAGCTGGCCGGGCTGCTCGGGCCGCCGGTCGAGGCGGTGCTGGCCCGACACGGGCTCAGCTCGGGCGAGTTCGACGTGCTCACGGCGCTGCGGCGGGCCGGGGCACCGGGCAAGCCGTCGCAGCTCTCGGACCAGCTGATGATGTCGCGGGCCGGGATGACCTCCCGGCTGGACCGGCTGGAGCGGATGGGCTGGATCGAGCGGCGCCTGGACCCGGCCGACCGCCGGAGCCTGCGCATCACGCTGGCCGATGCCGGCCGGGCGCTGATCGACGCCACCCTGACCGAGCACGCGGCGACGCTGGCCCGGCTGATCGCGCCGCTGGACGACGCCGAGGTCGCGGCGCTGGAGAACGGGCTGCGGAGGCTGATCCTGGCCCTGGCAGCGGGCTGAGGCTCAGGCGAGCTCGCTCAGCAGCACGGCTGTGGTGCCCGGCTCCAGGGCGCCGAACAGGTGCGGCACGTCGGCCGGGTAGGCCGTGTAGTCGCCGGGTCCCAGCTCGAGCGGCTCGTCGAGCAGGCCGACCAGGGCCCGGCCGGTGCTGAGTACCACGTGCTCGACCAGCCCCGGCATGTGCGG
>JBOHCO010000698.1:0-2987 GCA_050698895.1 Streptosporangiaceae bacterium | reverse complement strand
CCGGCGCCGGGCGCGCACCGCGCGGCCGCGGCTGACGATCTGCTCCAGGGGGGTGTTCATCGGGACGGTGCCGCGCTGCTCGCGCAGGGCCGTGATCAGGTCGTCGTCATTCATAACTGGCTCTCCTGCTGCCGAGTCGGGACAAGGTCGTCGCGTAGCGCGGCCAGCGCGCGGCCCAGGTGAGCCTGGACCGTGCCGGGCGCGATGCCGAGCACCTGGGCGGTGCCGGCCGTATCCAGGTCCAGGAACAGCCGCAGCGCGACTACCTGCCGCTGCCGGGCGGGCAGTCGCAGCAGCGCGGCCAGGATCCGGGGGTCAATCGAGCTGCCGGAGACCTCGCCGGGCGCGGGCCGGTCGGCGACCAGCGCGAGGTCGGGTACGGGCACCTCCCGGCGGCGGCGCCGCCACCGCGAGATGCCGGCGTTCAGCGCGGTGCGCACCACCCAGGCCGCCGGGGCCGGATGCCGGCTGACCGTGCGCCAGGATGCCCAGGCCCTGGCGAAGGCCTCGGCCACCAGGTCCTGCGCGGTGTCCCGGTCGCCGACGCTGACCAGAACGGCGAACAGGCACTCATCCTTGGCCTCGCCGTAGAACTCCGCGAAGTCCCGTCGCTGTGCTCCCACACCCGTCTAACGCTCGGCCGCCCCGCGGCGGTTACCTGGACCCCGGCCACGATGACGTGACTGCTGTCCCCCGCCTGTCACCGGCCGGCTGGACCGGGGCGTACAGTCCTGCTGTCCGGAGCTTCCCCTACCCGCATCGAGGCGCTCATGACCACGACCTCGGGCCTGCTGGCGCCGCTGCGCCCACTCGGCCGCGTCCTCACTGGATCCACCTATGCCCTGCTCGGCTTCGACGCCCTGCGGACGCCGGGCGGGCGCGTCGACCAGGCCGGCCCGGTGCTGGAGGCGATCCGCAAGGTGACCCCGCTGCCCGACGACGATGAGCTGCTGGTGCGCGCCAACGCGGGCGTGATGGTGGCGGCCGGCACGCTGCTGGCGCTGGGCCGGGCCCCGCGGCTGTCGGCGCTGGCCCTGGCCGGCTCGCTGGTACCGACCACGCTGGCCGGGCACTCGTACTGGAAGGTGGAGGACCCGCAGGCCCGCAAGGCCCAGCGGATCCAGTTCCACAAGAACCTGGCCATGATCGGCGGGCTGCTGTTCATCGTGCTCGACCAGCCCCAGGGCGACAGCTAGCCGGAGGACCTGCTCGCGCCGGCATGGTGAGCCCGCACGGCGCGGGTGTGGCCCATCTCGCATTCACCCGGACTGCTTCAGCCCGGGCCACTGAGTGCGGTACAACGGCCACATGCGCTCGCGGAAGTACCGGATCATCACGACCCTGGAGCGGGGCAGCAACCACCTGACCCGCCGGGCTCTGCGCGCGGGCCGGGCGCCCGCGGCGTTCGCCCTGCTGGAGACGACCGGCCGCCGCACCGGGCAGCCCCGGCAGACTCCGGTCGGCAACGGCCTGGACGGCGACACCTTCTGGCTGGTCGCCTCGCACGGGACCCAGGCCGACTACGTCCGCAACCTGCTCGCCCAGCCCCGGGTCCGGGTCAAGGCCGGCGGCGCCTGGCGCAGCGGCACGGCGGTCGTGCTGCCCGATGACGACGCCGTCGCGCGCTCCCGGAGCCTGCCCCACCAGTGGGACAAGGCGCTCGGCCGGATGCTGGCCTCGGCCCCGCTGACCATCCGCATCGACCTCGACCCGCCCGGCTGAGCCGGGCCTGCGCCGAACCGCGGCCGCCCGCGATTCCTTTCCCGCCCGCCGCTGGTCTGCATGCCAGACAGCGATCAGCCAGGGGAAGGGAACACCGCGATGCCGAGCAAGCAGTCCGAGGCCGTCCGCAGGCACTGGGAGGTGGCCCGCCGGGCCATGGACGACCCCGCCGCCGACGCGCCCGACAACGAGTCCTGGGGCGACCTCACCGCCGAGCCGCGCGGCGTCGACTACCTGGAGACCGAGGCGGGCGGCCGGCCGGCCATGTGGGCCGTGCCGCACGGCAGCCGCGCCGACCGGGTGCTGCTGTGCATGCACGGCGGCGGGTTCGTGGGCGGCTCCCTGTACACCCACCGCGAGATGTTCGGCCACCTGGCCAAGGCGGCGGGCGCCCGCGCGCTGCTGACCGCCTACCGGCTGCTCCCCGAGGGCGGCCGCTACCCGGTGCCGGCCGACGAGGTGCTGGCCGCCTGCCGCTGGCTGCTGGACCAGGGCATCGAGGCCGGTCACATCGCCTTCGCCGGGGACTCGGTCGGAGCCTGGCTGGCGGTCACCGTGCAGCTGCGGGCCCGCGAGGCAGGCCCGCCGCGGCCCGCCACGACCATGCTGATCTCGCCGTGCGTGGACCTGGCCGTGACCGGGGCATCGTACGAGGCCAGCCGGGACAGCGACCCCTTCTTCGACCGCGAGCTGGTCCAGGCCCTGGTGGGCGGCTTCCTGGCCGGGGCGGCCGACCCGCGCGATCCGCGGGTCAGCCCGGTCTACGCCGACCTGACCGGGCTTGGGCCGGTGTACATCCAGGCCGGCGGGGACGAGGCCCTGGTCGATGACGCCCGCCAGTTCGAGGAGCGGGCCCGCCAGGCCGGGGTCGACGCCCGGCTGGACATCTTCCCCGGCATGCTGCACACCTTCCAGATGGCCGCGGGCCGGGCGCCAGAGGCCGACGACGCGATCCGCCGGCTGGCCGGCTGGGTACGGCCCCGGCTGGGCCAGTGAGCACGGGAGCACCGGCGACGGGCAACCTGGCGACGGGCAACCTGGCGACGGGCAATGGAGTCGCGATGACCGACCGGTCCGCCGAGTTCGCCGAGCGCACCGAGCCGTTCCGGCGCGAGCTGCTGGCGCACTGCTACCGGATGCTCGGCTCGGCCGACGAGGCCGAGGACCTGGTCCAGGAGACCTACCTGCGAGCCTGGCGAGGCTATGGGGCGTTCGAGGGCCGGTCCTCGGTGCGCGTCTGGATCTACCGCATCGCCACCAACGCC
>JBOHCO010000697.1:0-3377 GCA_050698895.1 Streptosporangiaceae bacterium | reverse complement strand
CTGGGCCACCCGCGGGTTGAACCCGATCCACACCCCGATCGGCACCCAGACCACCGAGGACACCGTCACCACCACGACCACCCGCAGGAAGGTCAGGAAGCCCAGGCCGAACGCGCTGCTCAGCGCCGCGAAGCCGTCCGAGCCGGTGCCGATGTAGGCGAGCATGCTGGCCAGCCCGTAGGCCAGCACGAGCAGGACCACGACGCCGAGCGCGACGTCCGCGGCCCGGCGGCGCGCGGCGTGCACCTCCAGGCTGCGGTCGTCCACCCCGGTGACGGCGCCCAGCACCCGGTTGACCGGCTCGGCGACCACCCGCCGGCCCTGGCCGAACGCGTGCGGCCAGCCGGACCGGCGCAGGAAGCTCAGCACCAGCGACTTGGGCTTGGCGCTGGCCTCGGACTGCTCCACGCGGAACCGCTCCACGAACGAGATCAGCGGCCGCCAGAAGAAGAAGTTGACCAGCAGGATCAGGATGATCATGGTGATGATGCCGAGCACCACGTGGCCGAGCTGGCCGCGGGCCTCGGCCACGCCGACGTAGGAGCCGATGCCCGGCAGCGCGTAGCTGCGCGACGCGCCCGCGCCGATCCTGACCGTGATCAGCTCGGAGGCGGTGAGGAAGAACCAGCTCCCGCCGAAGCTCATCATCCCGTTCCAGACCAGCCCGATCGCCCCGCCGGGCACGTCGATGGTCCAGAACCGCTTCCACCGCGACAGCCCCATCAGCTTGCTGGCCTCGTCGAACTCCAGCGGCTGGCTGATCAGCGAGTGGTAGAAGGAGAACGTGATGTTCCAGGCCTGCGAGGTGAACACCGCGAACACCGACGCGGCCTCCAGGCCCAGCTCGGAGCCGGGAAACAAGGCCACGAAGAACGTCACGGTGATGGCCAGGAAGCCCAGCACCGGCACCGACTGCAGGATGTCCAGGGCCGGGATCATCACCCGCCGGGCCCGCGCGCTGCGCGCCGCCACGTAGGCGTAACTCAGGCTGAAGGCGAAGGAAAGGAACAAGGCCACAAACATCCGCAGCAGGCTGCGGGCCGCGTAGTACGGCAGCTCGGCCGGCGAGGTGCTGATCAGGCTGGCCGAGTGGCCGGGATGGAACGGCGCACGCGCACCCGCGCCCACCCGCACCACCGCGTAGATCAGCAGCAGCACGCCGACGCCGACGGTCACGTCGACCGGCCGGAACCGCAGCCGGCGCAGCGAGTCCCGGCTGGGAAAGGTAGGCGTGACCGCCATCCGGGCGCTCCCGTCGACGCAGCAGTCGTGACACTCCAGCGGCCAGCCTGAAGGCCAGGCGCCGGACAGCCTGCCCGGCTGGCCCCCGGCCGAATCGTACCCAGCAGCAGTTCCCCGCGCCCGGCCCCCTCGCAGGTAACGGCCGATTGCGGGCATATCGCGGCCAGTCAGGCGGCCTGGTCACGGCTCTGACCTAATCCCCAGGAAACGCCCAGCCAAGTCCGGGCTTCCTACCCCCGATGTGCCAGGGACGGACATCTAGCGTGTGCGCTGCCTGCCGCGGCCGCGGCGGGCGTCACGCCCACAGAACGCGAGGGTTGACACATGCTCAAGAGCCACACGACTCGGCTCGCCGCGGCGGTAGTCGCGGCGGGTGCGATCTGCGCGCTCGGCGCGGCGAGTGCGTCCGCCTCCGCCGCGTGGTCCGGCCGCATCGGCCCGCTTCCGCGCGCCTTCACCAACGCTTCCCCGGCCCTGGCCAACGTGACCTTCGGCGGCAGCTCCCAGAACCAGACCCTGGTGGCCTGGAAGGGCCAGGGCGGCGCCCATATCTTCTACCAGGCATCCCCCACCATCGGGGTCAAGAAGAGCTGGAGCCCCAAGGCCGAGATCCCCGGTGCGTCGAGCACCGCGGCCCCGGCCGTGTCCTCCTACCGGGACCCGAACGGGCGCGAGGCCGTGCTCGCCGTCTGGAGGGGAAACGGCGGTCTGGTGCAGTACGCCCAGGGTGAGACCCTGGCTGGCCGGAAGATCGTCTGGACGGGCATCTCCACGCTGCCCAAGAACCTCTACTCCACCACCGACGCCGCCCCGGCGGTGTTCTTCGCCCAGAACCGCTACCTCGCCGTCGTGTCGTACCGCGGTCCGCACGACCACATCCGCTTCATCGAGGGCGTCCCGTCGCACCGCGGCTTCGTGTGGTCGACCTCGCGCGAGGTGTCGCCCACGGCGGTCGCCAACTCCGGCCCGACCATCGCCGAGCTCCAGGCCAGCACCGGCCACGGCATCCTCGGCATCTTCTGGCGGGACAAGGCCACCGGCGGGATCAGCTACGCCGCCACCACCGACCCGCTGGCCGCCACGACCAGCGTCAAGTGGACCATCGCCGACGTGCCCGGCGCCAAGACCAGCGACAACCCCGCCGCGTCGGCCCTCGGTCTGCACGGCACCGGCCCGCTGATCCTGGCCTACAAGGCCGCCCACGGTGCCCACATCAACTACCAGACGCTGACCACCAGCGGCTGGAGCGCGCGGGCCCCGGTGCCCAGCACCTCGACCGTGTACGGGCCCGCCCTGGTCCGCGGCGAGCTGGCCACCACCAGCGCGTCCTCTGCGGGGAACATCTTCTTCCACGTGTTCAGCTGACCGCCTGACACAGCCCAGTAAGTAGCTATGGGCCCGGCGCTCCGCGCCGGGCCCATAGCGCGCCTGCTGAAACCGCGGGGCGCCTGGTGTCTGGGGCCGGGCGCATACCTGACCGGTCAGGCGGGCATCCTCACCGCAGCCGCCGCGTCCGGGGGGACGGCGGACATCGCACGGGGGACATGCCACAGTGAGGCCAGCGCTGGCCGGGGGTCGCGGCGTCCCTGACCGCGCCCTGCCTGGCCGACACCCGCGGCATCCGGCTGCTGTCCGACTTCGGGCTGGGCTTCCTGTTCCTGCTGGCCGGCTACGAGCTCGACCCGCACCTGCTGCGGGAGCGGCCCGGGCGGCTGGCCACGGCGGGCTGGGCGCTCAGCGCCACGCTGGCGGTGGGGGCGGTGGCCGTGCTGGCGTCGTTCCGCTTCGTCCACGACTTCGAGGCCATCGGCCTGGCCCTGACCACCACGGCGCTGGGCACCTTGCTGCCGATCCCGCACGACACCAAGATGCTGGCCGCCGTCGGGCTGACCGCGCTGCTGCTGACCACGCTGCAAGCGGGCCCGGCCAGTCCCTGCGGCCAGCGCGGAACAAGACACCGCGGAACTCACCGGCCCGGCGGGCTCGCCCCGCCCCCGCAACCTCTAGTTACTCGTGTTTCCGAGTTTCTCTGGCGAAGTGACCGAGGGCCAGAGGGGTTGCGGCGGGCGCGGCTGGTGGGCGGGATGGGGCTGCGGGCCTGATTTGCCGGTGATGAGCTGACGGGGCAGCATCGG
>JBOHCO010000696.1:0-5774 GCA_050698895.1 Streptosporangiaceae bacterium | reverse complement strand
GGCCAGCTCGCGGCCCGCCACCATCGCGGCCCGGCCGCCGCCGGCCTCGCGCAGGCCGGGCAGGAACTGGCCCCGGGCGATGTTGGCGGTGCCGATGATGCCCCAGCGGATCCCGCCGCCGGGCCCGGTCCTGCTCATGAGGCCGCCCTTGGCCGGCCAGGTGCCCCTGCATGCGCCACTGCTGATCGCTCCCTCGTCGGAGTCCGCCGACTGCCCGGTCCTCTATGAGCCAGAACGGGCGATTGTCGACCGTAGCACCAGGGCCGGGTCGGATGCAGCCATCGGGGGAGTGAGTCGCGGTCAGCGACGGGCCCTGGCGCACCGGCAATCCCTGGTGTCCGATCGCCGGCCCTACTTCACGAGCTTGAGGTAGACGATGCTGCCGATACCGATGATGAGGCAGTAGACGGCGAACGGCGTGAGGGTGCGGGTCTGGAAGTACCGGACCAGGTAGCGCACCGACACGTAGGCACCGACCCCGGACAGCACGCTGCCCAGCAGGATCTGGCCCTGGATGCCGCGGCCGAGCGGGCCGACCAGGTCGGGGACCTTCAGCACCCCGGCGGCCAGGATGACCGGGGTGGCCAGCAGGAAGGCGAACCGCGCGGCGTCCTCGCGGGACAGGCCGCGGAACATCCCGCCCACCATGGTCACGCCGCTGCGGCTGATCCCGGCCAGCAGGGCCAGGATCTGGGCCGACCCGATGAGCACCGCCTCGCCGTAGCCCATGGCCGACAGCCGCCGGTCGGACTCCTCGGCCTCGGTGACCTCCTCGGCGCGGACCGCGCGGTGACCGGCGGGGGCGGCCGCGGTGTCAGGTGCGGGCCCGGCGTCGGGATGACCGGCCGCGGTCAGCGCCAGTTCCCGCTCGGGGCCAACGACGGCCTGCGTTGCCGAGCGGTGCCGGATGTAGCGCTCGCCGGCCAGCAGGATCAGGCCGTTGACGGCCAGGAAGACGGCGGCGAAGACGGGCTTGCCGAAGATCACCCGGAACAGGTGCTCGACGGCCAGGCCGACGATGCCGACCGGGATGGTGGCCAGGATGATCATCCAGGCCAGGCGCTCGTCGGCCGTGCGGAACTGCCACCGGCTGGTGCCCGCCGGCGGCCGGGCCATGTGCCGCAGGGAGCTGAAGAACCCGCGGATCACCCGGACCCAGTCCCGCCAGAAGTAGATGAGCAGCGCGATCGCCGTGGCCACGTGCAGGCCGACGATGAAAGCGAGGTACGGCGACTCGGACCTGGAGACGTTAAGATCGCGGGCCCAGCTACCGCCGATCAGGGCCGGGATCAGGACGTTGTGGCCGAGGCTGGACACCGGGAACAGCTCGGATACGCCCTGGACGAGGCCGACCACGGCGGCCTCCAGGTAAGTCAGGTGAATCATGCCAGGCCTTTCGCCATGCTGAGGTGCCGGATCATCGTTCGCCTGGCCCGCGGCGCGAGCCGTGGCCGGAGCGGGCCAGGATCCAGCCGGGAAGCGGAAGCGGCCGCGACGCAGGCGCACGGCCCGCACTAACTTCTACAAGACTGTAGAACATTATCAGGTGCGGGAAGGCGGACGCGCGCACCGGCGGCCCGGGGCGCGTCAGCTCAGGATTGGCACTGGCCTGGAGCCGGGGGTCAGGCCTTGGACTGGTAGGGGTAGAACCGGGTGTGGTCGTCGGCCTGCCATTCCGCGCGCAGGCCCGGTGCGGCCAGGTCCCAGTCCGGGCGGATCTCGCGGGTCACGTTCTGCAGGTCATGGCGCAGGTCATCGAACGAGGGCCGGCCCCAGAACCAGTACCCGTTGTAGACGCTGTGGATGACCAGGCCCGGCCTGAGCACCAGGGTGTGCGGGATCATCGGGTCGTGATGGGGATCGGTGTACTCCTGGATGTCCAGGTCCTTCTGGACGTGGCGGCCGGCGTCGGACAGGAAGGTCCACTGGGCGCCGACCGAGGCCCGGAACTCGTTGGTCTCGAGGATGTTGTCCGTCGAGATCGTGACGATCTGGGTGTAGGAGACGGCGATCTTGGGGTAGCTGGCCGCCAGCTCGAGGTGCTGCTGGTGGTCCTTGGGGCAGAAGTGCCCGCGGGACAGCAGCACGATCATCGGGTCGATCCCCTGCAGCTCGCTCAGCCGCCGCCGGGTCCTGGTGTGGTCGGTCAGCTCGTAATCGGGAAAGGTCCCGCCAGGCACCATGTCCGCGCGCACGCTCGCTCCTCTCGCTGGCTACGTCTCCGGACACGCTACTGGCGCCGGGCCGGCCAGCGCGGGCTAGTGCAGTGCGGGCTAATGCAGGGCGGTCGCGGGCCGCGGCCGGACGGCGGCGGGCGGCAGGGCGTCCAGCAGTGCGCGGGCCCAGTCGCGGTAGCCGTCCAGGCTGGGGTGGAAGCAGTCCGGGGCCAGCTTCCCCGGCCAGGGCGGCAGGAAGTGCGCCGACACCTCGGCCACCGGCAGGCCGCGGGCCTGCGCGGCCCGGTGGATGGCCCGGTTGATCCGCGCCACGTAGGGCAGGCTCAGCCAGCCGAGGACCCCCCAGAACCCGGCGGGCAGCGGCAGGTCCAGGAGGATCGTCTCGTCGGGGACGGCGGCGATCAGCGCGCGCAGGTCGCGGAACACCTTCGTCGGTGCCGTGTACAGGATGTCGTTGGCCCCGATGCCGCAGGTCACCAGGTCGGGCGCGGCGGGCAGCCGGGGCAGCTGGTCGGCCAGCACGTCGCGGATCAGCGCGCCGGAGGTGGACAGGTTGAGCACCCGCCACCGCTGCCCGGTGCGCTCGCGCAGCTCGGCCAGCGCCTGGCCGACGTAGCCGGCCTCCGGGCTGGGCGCGCCGAGGCCCTGGGCGGTGGAGTCGCCGAGCACTACCCACAGCGGCCCGGACTCGGTCAGGATCCGGTGGTTGTGCACCTGCCAGTGGCTGGCGAACGAGGCGCGGTCGGTGCGCAGCGCGGTCACTCCGTCTGACCAGCGGCCGAACCGCCCGGTCCGCAGCCCGGACAGGTCCGCGACCGGGGTGCGGGTCACGTAGGTGGCCGCGTTGGCGACGATCTCGATGGGGGACCGGCGGCCGTTGCCGCTGCCCGACAGGGCCATCCAGGCGGCGCGGGACACCCCCGGCGCGCGCTCCATCGTGCCACCCCCTAGCCCAGCCTCATTGACGCTGCATGAACGACCGCCAGCCGGCAGGTTGCTAGATTTTAACGCAGCGGGAGGCGAGCCAGCTTCGCCGCGACGCCGCCCCAGCCCGTCGCGGGCCCGCGATCCAGGCCGATCCTGTCACTGGCCTGGCCGATGACCAAACAATGACTGATCGGGCACAGTCCCCCGCGCCCGCCCCGTCCGTCCGGTCCGCCCGCGTGCGAGCCGGGCGCGTCAGCCGCGCAGCGTGGTGATCAGCACGTCGCTGACCGGCGCGCCGGGGCGGGCGTCGCGGGTGCGAGCGACCTTGCGCCAGCCCCAGGCCCGGAAGGCGTGCTGGGCGGGCGCGGCGGCCGGCAGCACGGCGGCCGTGGCCCGCTCCTCGGGGCGCCCGGCCAGCAGCAGGTCGTGGAGTGTGGCGCCGATGCCCTGACGCCGCCAGGGCGCGCGCACCAGCAGGTCAGCCACCGCGAAGGTGCGGCCGGGGTGCTCCTCGGTGACCTCGCCGGGCAGCGTGGTGGTCAGGTCCCGCCACCATGACGTGGACGGGCGCAGCGGCATGCCGATCGCGTAGCCGACCAGGTAGTCCCCGTGCCGGGCCTCGGCCAGCGCGAAGCCGGGCTGGCGGCGCTGGACGGCGAAACGGCGGGCGAAGCCTTGTTCATCTTCCTGCTGACGGTAGGGCGGAGCGGCGTACACCTCGGCGTGCAGGGCCCGCAGCTCGGCCTCGCGGGCGGCCGCCTGCCGCCCGTCCAGCAGCTCGAAAGCAACGTCCGGCGAGGACACGTCCACCTTCCCGCTATCTGCCGCCGCTATGTGCCGCCCGGCTCGGCCGGCGGCTCCAGTATTCGCGGCCGGGCACCGGCCGGGGCAGACTGGGGGAGTAACGGCAGCGAGGAGGACACACGATGAGCGACCGACGCGAGACGGCCATCCTGGCCGGCGGCTGCTTCTGGGGCGTGCAGGACCTGCTCCGCAAGCGCCCCGGCATCATCTCGACCCGGGTCGGGTACTCGGGCGGCGACGTGCCGAACGCGACCTACCGCCACCACGGCACCCACGCCGAGGCCGTCGAGATCATCTTCGCCCCCGAGCAGATCTCCTTCCGGGACCTGCTGGAGTTCTTCTTCCAGATCCACGACCCGACCACCGTGAACCGCCAGGGCAACGACATCGGGACCAGCTACCGGTCGGCCATCTTCTACACCAGCGACGAGCAGAAGCGCGTCGCCGAGGACACCATCGCCGACGTGGACGCCTCGGGCCTGTGGCCGGGCAAGGTCGTCACCGAGGTCGTGCCCGCGGGCCCGTTCTGGGAGGCCGAGCCCGAGCACCAGGACTACCGGCTGCAGTACCCCGACGGGGACACCTGCCACTTCGTCCGGCCGGGCTGGAAGCTCCCGCACCGGGCCAGCCAGGCCAGCTAGCCCGGGCCCGCACGGCCCGGTCGGCCGCCGGCAGTCACGGCCGGTACCAGGCCTTGTCCCGGCTCCGGCGGCAGTGGCCCACGCTGAGCGGGTGACCGGGCCTGACCGACCCGCCCGGGTCGGACAGGCACCGGTGGGCCCCCCGGTTGTCGAGGCTGAACGCGGCCCGCCCCCACCACTGCTGCCGCCAGCGGCCCGAGCAGCGCTCCAGGACGACCGGGCCGGACCGGTGGTTCTGGGCGGCCAGGCACAGGCCGCGGCGGGTGCGCAGCTTGGCCCGGGACATGGTCCACATCTGGTCGTTGCTGGCGCTGCCGCACCGGGCCAGCCGGACCTGCGCGCCGCGCCGGTCACGCGGGTAGGCGGCGCACAGCCCCGGGTGGGCCGAGGTCAGCGTGCCCGTGCGCAGGGAGCGCACCGCGGCCCTGGCGACCGGCAGGTAGCGCTTGTAGATGCCCTTGATGTAGGTCGTCCAGGCCTTGAAGTAGGTGCCGTCGGCCGACACCAGCCGGTAGGCGGTGCGCGCGGCGCACAGGCCGTCGTACGCGCAGTTGTTGCTGACCTTCGGCCAGTAGTGGCTGTTGATCTGCCACGCGCCGCGGTCGATGGAGTCGTGGCTGTGCCGGGTGCCCCACGGGGTGCACTCCCGGTGGGTGGTGTCGTTCAGGCACGCTCGCGGGTCGCAGCTCGACTCGGCCAGCGCGATGGCCACCGCGACGACCAGGTGGCCCCTGGGGCCGTTGTTGGCGAAGCCCGCCTTGCTGGCCCAGGACGCGCAGCGCCGGGCGGCCCGGCTGGCCTCGGCCGGGCTCATCCGGACCGTGGGCCCGGCGGGGATCACCCCCGGCCGGGCCAGCGGCGGGGAGCCGGCCGACACGGTGGCGCCGGCGAGGCCGGCCGAGAACGTGGTGGTGAGGAGTAGGGCGAGGCTGGCGACAGCCGCCGCGAGGACAAGGCTTCTGCGGATCACTGGAACAACCCCCTCTGGCGCCACCAGGGGAGTCAGGTGGCGCAGGCGTGTTTCCCCGATCGCATGTGCTCCTGTACCTCGCCGAGCATGCCCGGCGCGGATCCGCCCATCCGGGCCGGGCCGCCCCGGTCCCGGCGGGCCGCGAGCTTCACCCGCCGCGGGCGATGGGCAGCCGGCCGGAACGGTCCGGGATGCTCTTATGTGCGGACATCCCGGCCTGGCCCGCTGCGGGTGGCCGAGCCGCCGCCAGGCCGA
>JBOHCO010000695.1:0-5746 GCA_050698895.1 Streptosporangiaceae bacterium | reverse complement strand
ACAACGCCGACGACTTCCCCGGGCCCGACGTCCCGTTCGGCATGGTGCAGTGGAGCCCCGACACGACCTCGAATCCGGACGGCGGAGGCTACAAGTACTCCGACCGCCGGATCACCGGCTTCGCCCTGACCCACCTGGCCGGGGTGGGCTGCAAGGCGGAGACCGACGTGGCGGTGCTGCCGACGGTCGGCGCGGTGCACACCTCGGCCACCGTGGGGTTCAAGCACTCCGGCGAGTCAGCCGACGCCGGCTTCTACAAGGTGGCCCTGGGCAACGGCGTCAACACCCAGCTCACCGCGACCACCCGGACCGGGATGGGCAGCTTCGGCTTCCCCACGGGGGCCAAGTCCAACCTGGTCTTCAAGCTGGACTCCAGCCAGAAGGGCGACAGCCGGACCAGCTTCAAGGTGGTGAGCAAGGACGAGGTCCAGGGCGCGATCAGCACCGGCGACTTCTGCTTCTCCGGTAACCACTACACCCTGTACTTCGACATGCGGTTCAACCAGAGGTTCCACGGCAGCGGAACGTTCCGGGGCGGGGTCCTGCGCCGCGGGGCCAGGAACTTGCAGGTCCGCGCCACCGGCCCGGCGGCCGCCCACCACACCCCGGGCAGCGCCCCCGAGGCGCCCAACCGCCCCACCTACCACGGGCCGCTGCCCGGCGGACGGCAGGGCGGGGTGGCCCCGGCGCTGCGCGGCCCGGTCGGCGCCTACGTGACCTTCACCACCAAGCGCGGCAAGCCGCTGCTGGCCAAGGTCGGGATCTCCTACGTGTCGGCCTCCGACGCGAGCCAGAACCTGACCAAGGAGAACCCCGCCTGGAACTTCGCCACCATCCAGAACCAGGCCACCGCGGCGTGGAACGCCCAGCTCAACAAGATCCAGATCACCGGCGGCACCAGCGCGCAGCAGCACATCTTCTACACCGCCCTGTACCACGCGCTGCTGTTCCCCAGCGTGTTCAGCGACGTGAACGGGCACTACCGGGGCGTGGACGGCCGCGTCCACACGGTCGACCCGCGGCACGGGGCCTACTACACCAACCTGTCCGGCTGGGACATCTACCGGACCCAGGCCCAGCTCGAGGCGCTGCTCGATCCGTCGGTGGCCGGGGACGTGGCTCAGTCGATGGTGGACGTCTACCACCAGAGCGGCCAGCTGCCCAAGTGGATCGAGGACAACAGCGAGGCCTACATCATGGTCGGCGACCCGGCCGACTCGATCCTGGCCGACTACTATGCGTTCGGCGTGCGGAACTTCAACACCGCCGAGGCGCTGACCGCCATGGTCCACGACGCGACCAAGACGACCAGGATCCGGCCCGGCGGGCACTACCTGGCCCGGCCCGGCTACCTGCCCGAGAACGGCAGCTACGGCTGCTGCAACTTCTACGGCCCGGTGTCCAGCACGCTGGAGTACAACACGGCCGACTTCGCGCTGTCAGCGTTCGCCGGCGCGGTGGGCAACTCCGCCGACCAGCACGAGTTCGCGGACCGGGCCCAGGACTGGTGGAACATGCTGAACCCGAACAGCGGGTTCGACCAGCCGCGGGAGGCCAACGGCACGTTCGCGGGCAACTTCAGCCCGGCCAGCGCGCCGCTCGTGGCCGCGCATGGCTTCGTCGAGGGCGACTCGTGGATCTACACCGGGATGGTGCCGTTCAACATCGCCGGGCTGGCCGCGGCCAAGGGCGGCGACGCCGCGTTCGCCACCTACCTCAACACCGTGCTGAGCAGCTTCAAGAACGCCAACGGCTACGCCTACGTGGGCAACGAGCCCAGCATCGAGCTGCCCTGGGAGTACGACTACATCGGGCAGCCCGACAAGACCCAGCAGACCGTGCGCAATGTCGAGGACCAGATCTGGGCCGACAGCCCCGGCGGCCTGGCCGACGGGAACGACGACCTGGGCACGATGAGCGCCTGGTATGTCTGGTCGGCCCTGGGCATGTACCCGATGACTCCCGGCACCTCGACGCTGGCCCTGGGCTCGCCGCTGTTCACCACGGCCGTGGTCACGTTGCCGTCGGGCGCCACGCTGACCATCGACGGCAACGGCGCGGCCACCAATGCCCCCTACGTGCAGTCGGTGACCTGGAACGGCGGGGCCTGGAGCGACGCCTACGCGCCCGCCGGGATCACCAGCACCGGCGGCACGCTGAGCTACACCCTGGGCACCACCCCGAACACCGGCTGGGCGTCGGCTCCGTCGCAGGCTCCGCCGTCTTACGGCGGCAACGTGGTCGCCCCGCCGCAGCCCGCGGTCGGGGCGGTCCCCTCCGGCCTGTCGTCCGGCCTGTGCCTGAACGTCAGGTTCCCGGTCTCCAGGAAGACCAGCGCGGTGGGCACCTGGACCTGCAACGGGACCGGGGCTGAGCAGTGGACGCGGGGGACTGACGGCACGGTGCGCGCGCTGGGCAAGTGCCTGGACGTCCACAGCGGCGGGACCAAGAACGGCACCCCGGTGGACCTGTTCACCTGCAACGGCAGCCGCGCCCAGCAGTGGGCCACCCGCAGCGGCACCCTGTACAACGCCCAGGCCAACAAGTGCCTGACCATCCCTGGCGCGTCCACCAAGCCCGGCACCGCGCTCTCGCTGCTGACCTGCGGCACGCAGAAGGCCGAGCAGTGGGCGCTGCCGGTCTCGGCCAACCCGCGCGCCGGGGCCCTGGTCTCGGCCGAAACCGCGGCGCTGTGCCTGGTCGACACCGGCGGGCAGACCAAGAACGGCACGCCGGTCGAGGCCTCGACCTGCACCAGCAGCTCGACTCAGCACTGGACGGTGGCGCCGGACGGGACGCTGCGGGTCAACGGCCGGTGCATGGACGTGCACAACAGCGGCACCAAGAGCGGCAGCGCGGTCGACCTGTACACCTGCAACGGAACTCGCGCCCAGCAGTGGCATGCCACCACGGGCGGCCAGCTGGTCAGCCCGTACTCCGGGCTGTGCCTGGCCCTCCCGAGCGCCGCGGCCAAGCCGGGGACCAGGCTCCAGGTGTCGGGCTGCAAGAGCGAGGCCTCCGAGCACTGGACGCTGCCGGCCTGAGCGAGACCGCCCGCGGGCCCGGCCGACCTACTGGCGGATCCGGGCCAGCACCAGGGTGATGTCGTCCTCGCCGTGCTGGCGCATGGCCCTGGTGACCGCCTCGCAGGCGTCGTCCAGCGGCACCGCCGGGTCGGCCAGGGCGGTGCGCAGCGCCTTCTGCAGCGCCTCCAGCCCGTCGTCCAGCGGCTGGGCCCGGCTCTCCACCAGCCCGTCGGTGTACAGGGCCAGGGTGGCCCCCGGCGGCAGGCTGACCAGAGTGGACTCGAAGGTCTCGGCACCCAGGCCGAGCGGGAGGCCCGGCGGCAGCTCCAGCACCTGGGTCTCGCCGCTGGCCAGCACCAGCACCGGGGGCAGGTGCCCGGCCTGCGCGGTCACGCACGAGCTGGTGGCCGGGTCGATGACGGTATAGATGCAGGTCGCGAACGGAGAGATGAGCCCGGCCGCCATCCGGTCCAGCCGGGCCAGCACGCGCTCCGGGGCCAGCTCCACGTCGGCCAGGGTGTGCGCGGCGGTGCGCAGCTGGACCATGACCGCCGCGGCCTCCGGGCCATGGCCCATGGCGTCGCCGACCACCAGCGCGGCCTTGCCGCTGGGCAGGGTGACGATGTCGTGCCAGTCACCGCCGACCACGCTGCCCCCCACGCCCACGTAGCAGCGGGCGACCTCCATGGCCGCCGGCACGTCGGGCTGGCCGGGCAGCATGCCCCGCTGGAGCGCCTGCGCGGTCCGGCGCTCCCGGTCATACAGCCGGGCGTTGTCGATGCAGACCGCGGCCCGCGAGGCCAGCTCGCCGGCGGCGGCGATGTCGGCCGGGCCGAACGGCGAGCTGCTGGACGCCCGGCCGAGCGTGACACAGCCCAGCACCGCCCCGCGCGCGATCAGCGGCACGGCCAGGAACGAGGTGAAGCTGCCGGCCAGGTCCTCGCCGCCGGGGTGGCGGGCGATCCGCTCGGCGGTCTCGTCGTCCAGCTGGTCGAACAGGATCGGAGTGCTGGTCGTCATGGCCCGGTAGGACGGCGAGCCCTCGGCGAAGACCAGGACCTCGCCTGGCCGCAGCAGGCCCTCGGTGACCGCTGCCGGATGCCCGGACAGGCGGGTCGCCAGCCGCCGGAGCACCGCCCCGTGCCCGGCGCGGGGCGAGGCGAACTCGTCGGCCACCAGCAGCCGCTCGGCCACGAAGACGCTGGCCACGTCGGCGAAGCCCGGCACGGCCACGTCCACCGCCTCATTGGCCGTGGTGCTGAGGTCCAGCGTCGTGCCGATCCGGGCCGCCGCCTCGCTGAGCCAGCCGGGGTCGGGCTGCTGCGCCGCGACCTGCGCGATGACCAGCGCGCCGGGGCCGACGCCGACCAGCGGCTCGCAGCGCAGCGCGATGGGTCCGCTCGCCAATGGCAGCGTCGCGGTCCACACCCGGCCGGCCGCGACCTCGGCCAGGGCCTGATCGGCGAGCTGGCGCTGACCGGGACTGGTCAGCAGGACGTCGCACACGTGCCGCCCGGCCACCGCGCCCACCGGGTGCCCGAACACCCGGGTGGCGGTCAGCGACCAAGTGGCCACCCGGCCCGCTGAGTCCAGGGTGAACGTGGCGAGGCCAGCCAGGTTAGGCTCGCGCCGACGCGGCAGCCTGGGCCTGCCGTCCCCGGAAACCTGTGACTCCGACTCCACCGGTGCCTGCACCAACCTCGACGACGCGGCTACGCGGGTATATCGCGCAAAAAAGAAACGTATCGCATCATCGGTGCCGAATTAAGCACTACGCCGCCCAGGTTGCTCGGAAAAGTTGGTTACCGGACGCCGCCCAGGCGGAACCACTGGAGCTTCATGCCCTTGCCGCCGGCCCAGATCTCGAACCCGGCGTGCAGTGAGTCGAGCCAGTAGCCCTGGTGGATGAGGTGCAGGTGCTTGAGCACCCGGAAGAACGGCAGCAGCGGCAGGTGACGAAGGTCGCCCCGGCCCGGCACGGCCCGGAAGATGATCAGCGGCCAGGTGATCTTCGGGTCGGTCAGCGACCGGGTCCGCCAGTGAACCAGGTGCCAGCGGCGGCCATCCACCCGGACGTTGCCCGCCGGCCGGCCGAACCCGTGGGCGTCCGGCCAGATCATGACCTCGGCGCCGGTGACGATGCCGGTCTTCTGCTCGCGGCGGCTCAGCCACATGTCGATGTTGGCGTCCCACTTGCCCTTGGGCTGGAGCTTGGCGAAGTAGGACACCCACGGGTGCTTCATGCGGAACACCCGGGCCGGCAGGCTGCTGTTGTGCGCACAGTTGTCGTAGGAACAGCCAGCGAAGATGTTCGGGTAGGCCTCGGACTCGCTGCCGTAGGTGCGGGCGCGCGAGGCCGTCACCGCGAAGTCGGGGCCGCTGCGGTAGTGGGTGATGCAGATGGCGGCGGCATGCGGGTAGAGGTCGTTGTTCTTGAGCAGGTAATGACCCCACGGGCCGTCCACGTGGATGCGCTGGCCGGCCTGGCACATCTTCAGCTGGCCCCCGCCGCCGGGGACGATGGAGCCCACGGCCTGGGTCGCCGCCAGCGCAGGCAGCAGGCCGGCTAGCAGGCCCGTGGCCAGGATGCCCCCGAGAATCTTGCGCTTCATTGCCCGGAATCTCCTCGTACCAATCGCAGTGAGCGGCCCCAGTACAACCCCGAGCCGGGACCGCCTGCCCTGGCTGCCCCCGCCCGTCCATGTTCGGCACGGTCGCGT